>JAHJRK010000294.1 GCA_018830925.1 Pseudomonadota bacterium | reverse complement strand
TGGAGCTTGCGGGAAAATCCCTTCGCGAGTTGAGAGTCGGAGAAATCACAAAACTGGATATGAAAATAGAAAAAGGAAAAGTTACCGCTTACAGGGCAAGGGTTCAGCTTTCATTTAAATATGAAGCAGGCAAGTAGGCAGACTTATTTTTTTATCCGGCAACTCATAAAAACTTTGTTTTTGCTTAGCCGGAGAGTAATAAAGGGGCATTGTAAATTGAATTTACTTTGCCCCTTTTTTATGGTTCCTCGCTGTTTCGTGTAGTTAGCCCCCACGCTTTGATGCAATTCGACAAACCCGGCGCCGCAACAAAAACTTATCTGACAGGATTTACATGATTAACAGGATGATTTGTCAGACCGCTCCTGAAGAGCGGCCCGAAACACGCATCCGCTTCGCAGAGCCTCATAACAGCAAAGAGCAAATTACAGACTATGCGTAATGCGCTTTTTCCGAGAATAAATACATTCTACGCAGGCCTTTAATATAATTATTTGATTTTAAATAAATATTGGAATAAATAACAGGAAATTCGAAGTGCAGCTTTTTCCCCGGAACTGGTTATTTAATATTTCGTATATTAATTGTCATACAATTTATTATTATGGAAAATAGTAAGCGAATATTCTTCGGCTCGATTCTTCTTCTACTACTTCTTGGAGATGGTTTGAATCATTTATCTCACGGCAAAAGCAGCCTTGATTCAAACGATAAATGGCTATTTGAACTAAGCGCTCATGTATTACCAGACATTGTAGAAATAAAAGTTCATAACTTAAACGGGCCAATGAGACTAAATGAAAATCTTATTATTGAAAAGCGCAGTGACGCAGAACACAAATGGGTATTTGCAGCTTGCCCTTTATGGTTTTGTGGAACAAAAGAGACCGTATTTAGCCGAAACTTAGAAGCCGGTGAAATATCAATTGTTAGATGGAAAAAAAAGTTGCATAGGAATTGCCAAATAGCTACGGCCGGGAAATATAGAGTGCTGATAAAAGAACATGGTGGACGATTATTAGCGGAGCCTGTCGAGTTTTTAATTGCTGAATAGCAGATATGGCCATAATGGCTGCGACAAAGCATAATCTTGCTCTTTCAGCCGATCGCTGACCGCGCCGTCTGAAGAGCCCGTTATCCAGATTCTAACCTCTCAGCCGATCTCCTTTTGCCAGGTCTTTCAAATTAAGCCCAAAACATCTTCGAAGTCTGAATCTTGTTCGAATTTATAATTAGCTTCAAAAATATACTTGACTTCAACACACTCCTTTCTGTATAAAATTTTATAATCTTATTTTAATTGTTATCAGTACCAATCCAAAATAATCGGTAATCCCAAATTGGGTTCCGATCGCTTATATATGGAGGAATAATGGATTTTGATTTTACAAAAGAACAGCTTATGTTCAAGCAGGAACTCATCCGGTTTGCTAAGAAAGAGATTGTTCCAAGAGTCCAGGAACATGACTTGAAAGGTGAGTTTGACTTCGAATCATTCAAAAAACTCGGGGAATTCGGAATTCTCGGTCTTCATTTTCCGGAGGAGCTGGGTGGCGGCGGAGCCGATGTAATTACAACGGTTCTTGCCGGAGAAGCGCTTGGTGAAGCCGGTGTTGACGGCGGGCTTACCCTTGCTTACGGCGCACATACATTCCTTTGTGCTGATACAATATTCCGCCACGGCACAGAGGCTCAGAAACAGAAATTCATCCCGAAACTTTCAAGTGGAGAATGGATAGGTTGCATGGGTTTGACAGAGCCTGATGCCGGTTCGGATGTTGCCTCAATGACTACAACAGCAGAGAAAAAAGGGGATAAGTATCTTTTAAACGGGAACAAGATGTTTATCACAAACGGCCCCATAGCGGATGTTGCGGTTGTATATGCCAAAACTCAGCCGGAACTTCAGCACGCGGGTATTTCCGCTTTTGTAGTTGAAAAAGGAACGAAAGGATTTTCAGCAGGCCCTCCGTTGATAAAAATGGGGGTAAGGACATCCCACACTTCCGAACTCATTTTCCAGAACTGCGAAATCCCCGAGGAAAACCTTCTCGGAAAGGAAGGGGAAGGTTTTCTCATGGCGATGCAGACGGTTGAGTGGGACCGCAGCGCGCTCCTTGCGCCATTTGTCGGGTCTGCAACATATCTTCTTAAAAAATGCGCCCAGTATGCCAAAGGTCGCGTACAGTTCGGGAGGCCCATCGGCCAGTTTCAGGCAACAAAGCATAAACTTGCGGAGATCAGGATATTCGGTGAAGCGGCCCGATCGCTTGTTTACAGGATCGCCTGGTGCAAGGACCAGGGACGCCCTTTGAATCATCTTGAAGCTGCTGTTGCAAAGCTTTATGTCGGAGACTGGAGCATGGCCCCGACATTCGACGCGGTACTTATACACGGCGGTTACGGCTATTGCCATGAATACGATGTTGAGAGAATTTTCCGTGACAGCAGGCTTGCTCCCATAGGCGGCGGAACTTCAGATATCCAGAAAATGATTATATCCAAATTGATGTAAAACAGGAGCACGTATGAATTTCGACTTCACACAACATGAGCAAAAGTTATTTAAAGAGATAAATGATATAATGCTTGAAATGGCCGGGGAGAAATATCTTGAAGAAAAAGATCCCGTTAATGCGGGAAAAACGGTACGCGAAGCCCTGATCCGTCTTGCAAATTCCTCTTATTTAAAGCTTGGAATTGTTAAGGATGAAGAGATTCCCGGTTTGTGCGTCATGATGGGTGCGATGGAAATTGTATCATCCTTTTCCCAGTCCCTTTATCTTTCAATTGAAATGAGCACAAGGCTTTTCGGAAGAATCATAAGCACATTCGGAAACGAAGAGCAGAAGAAAAAGTGGCTTTCGCCCGTTCTTTGCGGCAAAAAGCTCGGAGCTGTCGCTCTTTCGGAAAAAACCATGAACATAGATAATGACCAGATGGAAACAACCGGTGTCAGAGAAAGCGCCCTTATCAAAATATCCGGGGCCAAGAATTATGTAATTAACGGGCCTGTTGCCGATTTTACTGCTGTTGCCGGAATAATGGAAAACAAGCCGGCCCTTTTTATCTTCGAAAAAGGATCAATAGGACTTATTCCGGGCGAACACCTTGTTACAATGGGTTACGACGGTCTCTTTATTTCAGGACTGACGCTTGATGAATGCCGGATAAACGAATCTGATGTCATAGGTCCATTTGAAGACAAATCGGCATTTGACACACTGAGGATGTGGGAAAACCAGATCATTATCGGAGGAAGCCTGGGGATGATGAAAGCCTCATTCGAATCCGCAAAGATATTTGCAAAAACGCACAAGACCGGCGGAAAGCCGATAATAGCTTACCAGGAGGTTGCTTTCAAACTCGCCGAAATGCTGACCCTTTTCCAGACCTCGCAGCTTTTCGCGTACAGGGCAGCCTGGGCGGCGGATGCAAAAAGCAGGGAATCCGACATTTTAACTTATTGCGCCAAGGTATTCTGCACGGAGGCCGCCGAGACCGTCTCAGGCAGCGCCCTCCGGATACTGTCAGGAGAAGGATATATTTCAGGAAACGCCGCCGAACGGGCTTACCGGTGCGCCAAATACGGACAGATAGCCGGAACATCCACCGAAATTGCAAGAGTAAAAATCGGAAACGCTGCGCTGGGCGCATAAGGAGACGTAAGCCGTTTTGGAGATTCCGGGGTTATGGTTATTTTTGAACGTCGGCTTAAATCCATATTCTTTCCAAGGGGAATAAAATGAAAAAAACCAAAACATCTGTAGTTGCCGAAAGTAATGCCTTGTCAAAAACTGCTTTAAGAAGGCAGCGTGAACGCGAACACAGGTACGAAAGCATTCTTACGGTTGCCGAAATTCTGTTTGCCCGTGAAGGCTATCTTCAGGCAAGTATGGAAAAGATTGCCGATTCCGCTGAAGTTTCGGTTGGAACTTTATATTTTTATTTTAAAAACAAGGAAGATATTCTTGTCCGTCTTCTGGATAAAATCAGCTTCGAATTAAGAGAACTTCTGGGTTCCGAGTTCAGGAAGGCGGATTTTTCGCTGGACGGAATAAAAAGAGCCGGGCAGTTTTTTTTCGAAGAATTTTGCATCAAGCATCCCGAGAAGCTGACCATCATCTTCAAGGAATCGATGGGAAAAAGCGCCATGGTCGAAGAATACCGAAAGCAGATTTTCGACAGGCTGATATCGGATGTTCAGGAGGCTCTCATGCGCCTGAGCGAAAACCGCGGATTAAAATATCAGAGCAGCCTTTCACCGGAACTGATGGCGGTAAGCATACTCGGCATGTACGAAAGAATCGCCTACCACTTCCTGATAGGGCAGGACCGCTCAAAAGAATTGAAAACGATAAGCAAAGATACTGTCGCCTTCATAATGGGCGGGATAAACAACCTCTGCAGACAATAATGATATGCTTTTAAAAGGCGCGCTGCATGTTCATACAACCTGTTCGGACGGAACCCTGTCGGTTTCAGAAGCAGCAAATGTTTATGAAAGCCTTGGGTTTGACTTTATAGCTTTAACCGATCATGACTTTCTTATGAGACAGGGGTGCTATGACGATGTAAACAATTTAACAACAAAACTCCTCATCTTTACCGGAGTTGAAATGACTGTTTTTGAAAAAGGATACGTTCACATCAACCGGATAGACGGCGACGAGGAGGTTCTTCATATATTCAATCATCCTGCAGATCTCGACCTGCCTGTTTCAAAGGTTATTGAACGTATAGCTTCAGTCGCAAAGCGTTTTCCAATTGATGCTGTTGAAATAACATCAAACGGCTTCAGGACTCCTGAATTTGATACTTCTGAAATTTCATACAAAAAGATCGCTACGGATGATTCACACTCAAGATCAGGATGCGGAAGAGCATGGATAGAGATGGATTGCATGAGGGATAAGGACAGCATCATAAGGGCAATCAAGAAAGGAAGGTTCTGGAATTGTTATACAGGTTAATTAGTTTCCATCCGGAAATGGCCCTTTTGTGCGATCTCGGCGTCAATCTGCGGGATTTCTTGAGCTTGCCCAAAATTGCCTATTTCCGGATTGGAAACGCCGTAGTGTCTTTAACTTGTTTACGGATGGACACTCATTAGTATTGTAATAAATAGATAACAAGGATTCGAGGGGTAATTAAATCGGGCCGGAATGATTTTCACCAGAACCCTCGAACCCTTGAAAATTAATCAAAAGGAGAAATTATGGGAAATAGAGTGGCGATATGCGCTGTGGCGCAAACCACATATGAGAGGGACAAATGGCACCAGCGTTTCCAGGGAATGGCCCTGGAGGTTCTTGAATCACTTCTTAATAGGACAGGCCTTGATTTTTCGGAAAAAAACGGAATCGGCATGTCCATAAGCGTTTCGGATGATATTTTCGATGCAAGAACAATTTCCGATAATGCCATGACTGATGTGCTTGGCGCGCACTTAAGATGTGAAGAGAAAGTGGCACAGGAAGGCGCCCAGGCCATTTACTACGGCCTCGCGGCAATAATGTCGGGGCACACCGATCTTGTTCTGATAATCGGTCACTGCAAGGAATCCCAGGGGAAAAGCCGTAACATGGTAACCCACCTCGCTTTTGATCCCTTTTATACCCGGCCAGTGGGAATGGACTTTTGTGTTGCAGCCGGGCTTCAGGCTCAGGCCTATGCCGAAAAATCAGGAATATCAGACGAACATCTTGCCGATGTCGTCGTCCGGGCACGCTGCAACGCGGCAAATAATCCTTTTACTCCTGAAATAAAGCCCGTGTCAAAAGAAGAGGTGATGAAGTCTCCTATGCTTGCTGACCCGATCCGTCAGATGCATGCCTACCCGGTTTCAGACGGCGCGGTCGGCATGATACTTGCCTCTGAAGAACGGGCAAAGGAGATCACAAAGAATCCGGTCTGGATAAAGGGAGTCGGAAATTGCATGGACAGCTTCTTTTTAGGAGACAGGGATCTTGCCTCAAATTTTGCCCTTAAAAAGGCCGCCCGGCGCGCATATGACAGGGCCGGCATAAAAGACCCGCGTTCCGCATTCGACGTGATAGAACTATCTGACCAGTATGCGTACCAGTATCCAATGTGG
>JAHJRK010000293.1 GCA_018830925.1 Pseudomonadota bacterium | reverse complement strand
GTATGATTATACCCTTTACGGTGAATGATCCGGGCACCGGTTTCAATAATTTTCTGTTTTGTATCCTGTTTCATAAAAGCTCATAATTGAAGAATTTGAAGCTCCCAGCAGCAAGTCCGCCCGCCATCCTGATTGGCTGGACCTTCGGCGGGATTTCCTGAGCGACAGACTCAAGCATCCCTGCCCGGATTATCCGCGGCTTGACTTTATAGCCTCTTTAAGTGCTTTCTGATCCACGGGTGGAACCGGTATGCCGGGCCGTTCAATCAATCCAATTGCTTCAGACGGGCAGCCGGTGGCGCAGACGCCGCAGCCTATGCATCGATCCGCATTCAGTTCAGGACGGTCTTCCACGCCCGAAGTGAGCGCATCCGCAGGGCATCGTTCAATACATGTGCCACATGCCGTGCAGAGTTCCGCGTCCCATTCCGGCATAAAACCGGAATTCAAAGCCAGGCCGGGTTTGGGCTGAGAAAGGGCTGTCTTCAAAATCATGCAGTGACAGGAACAGCAGTTGCAAAGGAAGTCGATTTCCTGTCGGTTTATGGCGGCATGAACAAGACCTGCCTCCTCCGATTTTTCCAGGATACGTAATGCCTCCTCTTTATCGATTTTCCTCCCCATCTTTCTGTCTATAACAAACTGGGCGCCCATACCAAACTGCATGCAAACATCATTCGGTTTTCCGCAATCATCCCCCGGATCAATCAGCTTCGCTTCATGCCTGCAAAAACAGGTGCTTACAGCGAGCGGATCATATTTTTCAATATATGTTTTTACCTGATGGTAGGTATGTATCTTGTTCTCCGCCTTAATTTTGGTATTGACAGGAATGACCCTGTTGACAGGAAAAGTGATCTGAATTTTTTTTCTGGTTTTGTCTGCGGCTTTTTTATAACTGTGTATGAGTTTGGCTATTCTGATATCTTTTTCAGTGCTGGTACCCCTCATGAACTGGAATTCGAATATTCCCGGAACGAAAGGGGGCGCTCCATAGAACGTCGAATCACCCATTCTTCCTGCAGTGCAAAGGCCTTTGTAAGCCATCTCTTCCAGTATTTTCGCCACATCCTCTTCTTTTCTGCCCAAATTTCCCGCTATTGTTGCAGACGGACTGTATCCCTGGGGTATTGCCATGTACACAGCCGCCTCTTCAGGCGTGAAGAGTTCTTCGGCCAGATTATAAAATTCAGGTATATCCATGCCCGGATACATTCCACCGCGCTTTGCCATCATGTCGCATAATTGCTTGTAGACTTTATCTGCCATTTCTTTTTCCTCTTTTTTACAGTTAATAGTTGTTTTAAAAACCCCGGCCCGTTTACTCCCGCCTTTTCATCATATATGGATAAAGTATGCGCAATACCTCTTTCTTGTTGCAGATATTCTTATTATGCCTCCGGCATGCTATTTGTTTTCGGCAGCCTTTTAAATATTTATTGGTCTCCATCCGGAAACAAATTATGGGAACTAAATAATCTGGAATAAAAAAATAGACCGGTCGTCTATAAATGTCAAGAATTAATTTCTCGCAGAGCGTGTCTGAAAAGTATCGACAAAAGCCTGCGCCTTGCTGAGAGGGGGGAAGGTATTTAGCGACAAGGAACTGGTTGATGGACTTATTGCGGACGAATGACGTACCTGTGATGGACTAAATCATTTGATATTACATGTCGAATGACTTGTCATGCCGGATTATATTTACCTCTGCCTTTTCCCTTATGCAGAATCAAATCGATCAAAGCTTCTTTTAGCGTTCCGTGCATCTGAACATTACCGACCTCTTCCCGCCTGGAACCAATATCAAGGTTAGGAGTTCTGATAAACACCTTCCAGCCGGTTGTAAATTGCATCAACGTGAGATGACCATCTGTTTCTTCTGCCACCAACATTTTAGCCAACCCGATGAGCGTTTCAAGATTCAAATTCTTGGGTTTCACTAACTCAGACCTTGCCATTTTTATCACCTCTGGAAACAAAAATTGTTGCTGCGCATCTATCATCATGAAATCACAATCCAAACTGCGGAAACACACGATAGGCATAACGCCTGAGCTGACTTTCAACAAGATCAACAGGCCTATCTTTTACCAATAACCGGTCAACGAACAATAAGGTCACTACAACTATATATCATTTACCAAGCCCTAACAAACCACCAATATACCACAGGCCATCAGCGATGGAGTTAAAGAGCCAGTATCCGGAGTCCACGGCAGTTGAGAAGATGGTTGGTTTTTGAGCGTAACCGTCCGGGGGTTTTTCCTGCATATCTTTCGCAGTTGTGGAAATAGCCTTGCCATCCGCATTGCGCAGAACCGTGGCAACCGGCGGTTTTTCAAGGGCAACGCAACCACAGAGAGTAATCAGCAGGGCAACGATAAACATTTTATATCGCATTGTTATCCCTCGTAAAAGAGCTAACATAATTTGGGACCGACGCAATAATTGGAGAAAAGAACTGGTGCCGGAGGTCGGAATTGAACCGACATGTCCTTGCGAACGGAGGATTTTGAGTCCTCTGCGTCTACCAGTTTCACCACTCCGGCATGTCCGGGTTTATAGACAATGGAGC
>JAHJRK010000292.1 GCA_018830925.1 Pseudomonadota bacterium | reverse complement strand
GGGAGCAAGGATATTCGAAAATATTACGGAAGAAAACGTCAAGAAACGCCTTGCGATAGTTCTGGACAACAAGGTTTATTCGGCTCCCGTCATACAGGAAAAAATCTCAGGGGGTCAGGCCCGGATTACAGGAAGTTTTACGACCGAAGAGGCGCATGACCTTGCCATAGTGCTTCGCGCCGGGGCTCTTCCCGCACCTGTTGTTATTCTCGAAGAAAGAACCGTCGGGCCTTCACTGGGAACAGACTCCATCAACAAGGGGCTTTTTTCAATGTGGATCGGTGGTTTGCTTGTTATGATTTCCATGGCTGTTTATTACAAATGGTCAGGTGTTGTTGCAGATATCGCCCTCATATTTAACATCGTTATTCTTGCGGCAGCCCTTGCAGCTTTTCAGGCAACACTTACACTTCCGGGTATCGCCGGAATAATTCTCACCATCGGCATGGCCGTTGATTCCAATGTTTTGATATATGAAAGAATAAGGGAAGAGTCGGCACTTGGAAAAACGCCCAGAGCGGCGCTAGCTGCCGGTTACGAAAGGGCGACACTGACGATCCTGGATTCGAACATTACAACACTTATAGCAGGCCTTGTCCTTTTCCAGTTCGGAACCGGGCCTGTCAAGGGGTTTGCCGTAACACTCAGCATCGGAATTCTATCAAGTGTTTTTACCTCGCTGATAATGACACGCGTAATATTCGACTACTTTCTGCTGAACAGAAAGGTTAAAAGAATAAGTGTATAAACAGCATAAAAACAGGATGTTTCCGGCTATTACAACACTATAATTTTCTTGAGGCAACCGTTAAATGGAAATAATAAAAAAAGGGATTAATATAGACTTTATAGGCAAAAGACGCATCGCCTATACTCTGTCATCATTGATGATACTCATCGGCATTCTTTCTCTTGTTTATCACGGAGGGCCCAAGTACGGAATTGATTTTGCGGGCGGAACTCTTATCCAGATCAAATTCAGCTCTCCCGTTGAAATCGACGAAATCAAATCAGGCCTTTCAGCTTGCAATCTTTCCAATTCATCAGTCCAGCTGTTCGGAGATGAAAAAGAGAATGAATTTCTGGTAAGAACCAACACACCGGTTATGGCAAACAAGGAATTATCCCGGTCACTTGTTGAAGCTTTAAAAACATCCACAGGGAATACACCCGAAATACGCCGCATTGAAATGGTGGGCCCGCAGGTCGGAAAAGATCTGCAGCAGAAAGCTCTTTTTGCAATATTTTACTCCCTTGTATTCATAGCGGTTTATATCTCGGGCCGCTTCGAGTTCAAATGGGTGCTAAGCATTATAATCGGGGCCTCGCTTTTTGGCGCGGTATATTTCTTTTCCCTTTTCGACTTAAACATTGGAATACTAATAGCCGCGGCTCTCCTGGTTACATTTTTAATATTCTGGCTGCTTGATTTGAAATATGCCATGGCCGCGATAGTTGCACTTGTTCACGATGTCATGATTACCGTCGGAATGTTTTCGATATTGGACAAGGAATTCAATCTGCCGATTATAGCCGCCATCCTGACCATTATCGGGTATTCGCTCAATGATACGATAGTTGTCTTTGACCGTATTCGTGAAAATCTCAAAAAATACGCCAAAACCCCTTTCATTGAAATAATAAACAGAAGCGTGAATGAAACCTTAAGCCGGACCATCCTTACATCGGGAACGGTTTTTCTAGTTGTCATAGCCCTTTTTATCCTTGGCGGGGAAATTATTCATGATTTCGCATTTGCCATGCTCATCGGAGTAATTACAGGAACATATTCAACCGTATATGTTGCAAACCCAATTCTTGTTGCATGGCAGGGAAAAAATAAAAAAAGAAGATAATATATAAACGACGTTTCAGGAGTCTTTTCTTTCCCAGATCCCTTTTATGGAAAATATTCTGCCATGGTTTGCCTTAAAAAGTGTTCCGGGTGTCGGGAATCATCTTTATAAGAGGATAATCAATCGATTCAAATCACCGGAGGCCGTATTCAGAGCTTCCTGCGATGAGCTTGCGCAGATAGAGGGCGTTTCGGACAGGCTCGCAACTGCCATTAAAAAGCACCGGGCGCCCGATTATGTAAAAAAAGAGATAGATCTGATAGCGGAAAAAGGCTTCAGAATTGTAACCATGGCAGACCCGGATTATCCTCCCCTCCTCCTGGAAATACCCGATCCGCCTCCTTTTTTATATGTTTCCGGAATTCTGGATAGCTCGTCAAACAACATAGCCGTTGTCGGCTCGCGAAATGCAACTGATTACGGCGTTTCAATGACAAAAATATTATGCGCGGATCTCGCTTCTTATAACATAACGGTTGTAAGCGGCATGGCAAGAGGAATAGACACAGCCGCTCACGAAGGAGCCTTGATTGGAAAAGGCAGAACAATAGCGGTTCTTGGAAGCGGTCTTGAAAGGATTTATCCGGCTCAGAACAGGAATCTTTTTAAAATGATTTCCGAAAACGGCGCAGTGATATCTGAGTTTCCTCTTATGGCTGAGCCTGACGCATTCAATTTTCCTGCACGAAACAGGATAATTAGCGGCATTTCACTCGGAACTGTTGTCGTTGAAGCTACAAAACGGAGCGGATCACTCATTACCGCCCGGCTTGCGGCAGATCAGAACAGGGAGGTTTTTGCCGTACCCGGGAGTATCCAGTCCTTTAAAAGCACAGGCACTCATACATTGATAAAGCAGGGCGCAAAACTGGTTGAAAATGCAAAGGATATCATTGACGAGCTTTCTCATATTCTAATATCCGGGGATATCAGGGAAGAACCCGGAAAAGATATAACTGCATATCAAAATATGCATCTTTCGCCGGATGAATCGCAGGTATTAAAAGCTCTTGAGCCTTATCCGATCCATATTGACGAACTTGCTCGTAAAATTAAACTCGACTCAGGAAAACTTCTTGGAATACTTTTAAAACTTGAACTGCGGGATTTTGTAAAACAATCACCCGGAAAATTATTTTCTTCGACTGCGAAAGCAGGAGAAAGATAGCTGATATTTTTCGTATCTGTACAAAAATCATAAAAAGGAACGTTACGTGAACAAACCGCTTGTCGTTGTGGAATCTCCCACAAAAGTCAGAACAATAAAAAAATACCTTGGAAATGATTACAAAGTAGTTTCAACCGTGGGACATATCAAGGATCTGCCCGCGAATAAAATCGGAATAAATATTAAAGAGGGTTTTGAGCCCGAATATGTCTCTATTCCGGGGAAACAGAAAGTAATATCAAATCTTAAAAAAGAGGCCGGCGACTCTACCGATATATATCTTGCATCAGACCCGGACAGGGAAGGCGAAGCGATTGCATGGCATACCGCGGATGTATTAAAGAAGAAGGGAAGAATTTTTCACCGGGTGCTTTTTCATGAGCTGACAAAAAATGCCATACTTGCCGCGATTGCCGCTCCTGAGAAACTGAATGAAAACAAATTTGAAGCCCAGCAGACCCGCCGGATACTCGACAGGCTGGTAGGATATCAGGTCTCCCCTATTCTCTGGAAAAAAGTAAAAAGAGGATTAAGCGCAGGGCGCGTACAATCCGTTGCTCTTCGCATCATATGTGAAAGAGAGCGCTCAATCCAGTCTTTTATCTCAGAGGAATACTGGTCAATAACAGCTCATCTCGAAACAGATGACAAATCCTCGTTTATCGCGAAGCTGGTTAAGAAAAACGGGAAAAAGATTGATATTCCGAATGAAGAGACTTCATCTGGTATAACAAATGAATTATACAAAACCCTGTTTATTGCTGAAAAAGTTCAAAAAAAATCTACTGTAAGAAATCCCCTTCCGCCTTTTATTACAAGCAAGCTGCAGCAGGAGGCCATCACAAAGTTAAAATTCTCTGCTAAAAAAACCATGATGGTTGCCCAGCAGCTTTATGAAGGAATAGATCTTGGCCCCGGTGAGCCGGTCGGGCTTATAACTTACATGAGAACCGATTCGACCAGGATTTCAAAGGAATCGGCTGAAGAGGCATTGCGTCTTATAAATGAGACTTTCGGAGATAAATATTCTCTTAAGGAACCTAGGTTCTTCAAGAATACGAAAAAGGTCCAGGATGCTCATGAAGCCATACGCCCTTCCTCAGTTTACAATACTCCTGAAAAAGTTGCTCCGCATCTTTCGAAAGACCAGCTTGAGCTCTATACTCTCATATGGAAGCGATTTGTGGCATCCCAGATGACACAGGCTATTATAGACAAAGTGACTGTATCGATATCCGCCGGGCCATATATTTTCAACGCGAACGGATCGACAGTCAGATTTCCTGGTTTCATGACCCTTTATATATCGGCCGATGAAGATGTGGAAGAGGAAAAGAAAAAAATGCTGCCTGATATTTCCGAAGGCATGGCTTTAAAACTTAATAAACTTGAACCAAAGCAGCACTTCACTCTTCCCCCCCCGAGATTTTCAGAAGCATCTCTTGTAAAAGAGCTTGAGGAAAACGGAATCGGACGCCCCAGCACTTACGCCGCTATTCTTTCAACGATACGGGAAAAAGGCTATGTTGATTTTTTAAAAGGTTACTTTAGACCAAGCGAGCTTGGATTTATCGTAAATGATCTCCTTGTAGAAAGCTTTCCGAATATATTCAACGTTGATTTCACGGCCAGAATGGAAGACGATCTTGACCGGATAGAAGGCATGGATGCAAAAGCGCTTGATGTTCTGAGCCGTTTTTACGAATCCTTCAAGAAGGAGCTGGATAAAGCCTCTGAAGAGATGCTCAGTGTGAAGGGCGTTGGCTTTCCGACCGGTCTCAAATGCCCCGAGTGCGGTAATGAGCTGAAAATTAAAGTTGGGAAAAACGGCCATTTTCTAGCCTGCAGCAGTTATCCGGAATGCTCCTATTCCAGGGATTATCAGAGGGATGAAAGGGGAGCGATCCTGCCGGTCTCACCACCCTCAAGTGAAGCAACAGACCTGGTTTGCGAGAAATGCCATAAACCAATGGTACTGAAGCATGGAAAGTACGGGGATTTTTTTGCCTGCTCCGGATACCCGGATTGCAAGAATACCCAGTCGTCCAATTCAAACGGGCGGACACAGACGACAGGAATCAAATGTCCCGAAAATAATTGCTCCGGTGAAATATTTGAAAAAAAATCTAAAAGAGGTAAAATTTTCTTCGGTTGTGGCCGGTTCCCGGAATGTAAATTCGCGACATGGGACAAACCTGTTGCAAAGGAATGCCCGTCATGCGGGGCGAAATTTCTTCTTGAAAAAACCACCAAAAAAAGCGGCTCTTACGATTACTGTATAACCGTAGAATGCGGCTACAGAGAAAAGAGTTGACTGCCTCGTAAAAAATCCGTCTGGTATTTACTTGGAAGGCCTTCATGAAATTCGCTGATTATGAGTGTTCATCCATAGAACTGGGAGACTTTTTTCTAGACGGCGGCGCCATGTTCGGCGTTGTTCCGAAAAAGCTGTGGGAAAAGAAAATCCCGGCTGACGATAATAATCTTATCCCGATGAAAGCAAGATCCCTTCTGATACGGGGAGACGGAAGAAACATCCTGGTTGATACCGGACCGGGGAGCAAGTTGTCCGGAAAGATGAAAAAAATATACGGGATTGACGACCATTCAACAGACGTAAATGCTTCCCTGTCAAAACACGGCCTGACATGTGACGACATAACCGATGTAATTATCACTCATCTCCACTTCGATCATGCCGGCGGCTCTACAACAATCAGAGACAAAAAGCCGGTCCCCGCTTTTCCGAATGCAAAATACTACATTCAGAAAACACAATTCGAGTCGGCGATCAATCCTGGATCTGGGGAAGCTTCAAGCTTTACGAGAGATGATTTTGTGCCTCTTGAAGAATCGGGTGTTCTGAAAATGCTCGACGGTCCCTGCACGCTTTTCAGCGGAATTGAAGTTTTCGTCACAGATGGTCATACGAAAGGCCAGCAGCATCCTCTTGTAAAGGGAAAAGAGGCTTCTCTCTTTTTTTGCGCCGATCTCATTCCGACATCGGCCCACATCCCTGTCTCATGGCGCATGGCGTATGATAACTATCCGCTGACCATAATAAAGGAGAAGGAAGAATATCTTACAAGGGCGCTTGAAGAAAACTGGATTCTTTTTTTCGAACACGACCCGGTTATAGCCGCAGCATCAGTTAGAATAACTGAAACATCAATCCGGCTCGACAAAATATTTTCCCTGTAAAAGCAGTGAATTAAAAAGGGGGATGGAAACCATCCCCCTTTTATTGTCTTCTAAATCAATCAAGTTTTATTTCAAATTACAGTCGAGTCTTTCCGGCGCAACATCAACGACTTCAAGCTTGCCGCTCCCCACCTTTTTACCGTCCAGCACTTCCGCCAGCTCCTCGCTAGTCCCTTTGTAAAGGAGATCAAGCACAAGAACGCCGCCGGTTTTATTCCACCCTTCTTTTTTACTGCTCGCAACTTTCTCTGTTTTTTCGACTGCCGCAATGACCATCTTCGATTCCTGGAAAGTTTTTACACCGGTCACGTGCAGCTTAAGAGGAGAGCCGTT
>JAHJRK010000291.1 GCA_018830925.1 Pseudomonadota bacterium | reverse complement strand
GCCGGCAACATTATACTCCGGCAAAACCCACCCTGATACCTCTTAAATCATTACCCTTAATAAATGGTGCGCCCTATCCGGGCTTCTTGAACAATAGATTGAAAACGACCTTGCAGGTCGTGTCAATCCTTATAGGTTAGCCGCCGTTTGTTTTTATACGTGAGTATTGGGGTTCATCAAAATATAAGTCAACAATATTTTAGAATATAATTCGGCTCTTATCTGTAACCATCCACGTAATTTTATCATGCTATAGCTCGAAGTATGGCCTGCACATGCTCCAGTGAAAGCTCAGAACGAACCCAATTTTTCCCCAGAAAACTTTCTATCGAAATACTCTTTTTATATAAAGCGTCGTCCATGACACATTAGAGTTAAGGTTGGAATGTGAGCTCAAAAAATCATATTGTATGTGTTTTGTCAATGAATTGTAGAAAGAAAGGGGCAATCCGCCATAAAAATTGGCGGACCTTCGGGAGGTGTTGAGCGTTCCGCCATCCGCCATAAAGATAGGCGGACGTGCCGCTGGCGGATCTTCGGCTTTCGGGAGGGTAAGGTCAGATTTAAGATGGCTTTGTAATTAAACTGTAGCAGAATCTTTTTATTTAAAACATAGCAGCCAAAAGACTTAAATGCCAAACATAACATCCTGTTAAGCCCTGCTTTCTCTTGAATCTTTTACGGCTGCAAGGATATCATCCGTAGTCGCTTTGGTTTTTATACCTGGGATATCGAATGGGGATTTTGGGGTTTTTTTGAAGACAATCGTAAATGTTTCTCCGTCACGTCTTTTTATAATCACTTCTTCTTCACGTGCGATATTAAGAACCTCGGTGAAACGCTGTCTTGCTTCTGAATATGTATAGACTTTCATAGTATTTACTCCATAACTTGAATGCCGATTTTTCGGGCGATCTCTTTCATCTGCCGATCAAGGGTCAATAATGGGCTGCGTAGTTTACGAGAGCATTCCAAAAAATAGGCATCATATGCATATATGTTGAATTGAGTTGCTATGTTTAATGCCGCTCCGATTTCTATTCGTCGCAAATCGACCGGAATATTCTGAATCATATCCCATGCTAAAATGACCTCGTCGGCAATTAATACATTTCTTTTCATCATTGCCGTCAATGCGTTACCAATTTCAAATGGTAAAACTTCGGGGGCGACCAGATCATGCCCTTCAGTAAGACGGATTATCATGTCCTTTTCCGGCTCATTTAAAGCCACTGCAATAAATGCATTTGTGTCTGCGACAATTTTCATGCGTACAATTGTACTTCATTTGTAATATTTGTCAAGCCTTTGTATTTAAATAAATTTGGTCACAGAAAGACATCAGGTTAAAATGTCCATAGCAGAGTAATTCATGAAAGGGCTTGAAAATTCATTTTTATAATGGGGCGTAAAGGACGTTGGACATGAAGGATTAATTTAATTTTAATGCGAATCAGGCAGGGTGTTATTTCCTGCCTGATTCATTTATGGTTACAGATATACTGCGGATTATTTCTTGGGTTTTCCCATCACTTCCGCGAACATATCCATATCCCAGGTTTTCATGTCCGCGATATTCTGACGGAATTTGATAAAGTCGACCGTATCCTGGCCGGTGATCTTTTTCGTGTTGAAAGCGCCTTGACTACCAGTCACCCCATGAAGTGTTCCGGCAAAGGCCAAGTGGTGCACTTTAACTTGAATTCACCGCGCAGTGTTTTCCATGATTTGGGTAGGCAGGACAAACGCCGAGTTCCTTTGCTTTCGCTCCATTGGCCTCGCGTCCGCATTTCTTGAATCCCCCAACAGTTCATTTTCCGTTCTGCTTTCTTGACCATATATGGGATGTTCCCTATATACTTGGTGTGAATATGACAGGCATCATAAAGATAAAAAAAAATTCGCGATCCTACAATTAAAAAGTTATGTATGATGGCGATCATAGACAACAAAATATCAATAAATATAAACTATTTTTAATAAGCTTTGAATCACTATCACCGTTGGAATTGAGAGGGTCTCCTTATCAATTTCAATGTTGCCGGAATAACCTAAATGTCTGGAAGTTATCTCAAAAATAATTATCGACATAAGGTTTTGGATATGCAATTAAATATTGTTATGAAAGGGGGGTGATTTCTGTCGGTTTCAGGGGATTAATTGTCTTAGCTTCATTCAATTCTGACTTAAAAAGGAGGGTCTGTCGATGAATAGAAAAAGGAGTTTTGTTTTCAGTGTATTATGCCTTATAACAATCATGTTGGCTACGGTTGCCACCAGTTCTGCAGGGCCCGTCAAACTCACCTACAGTTGTTTTTTCCCGCCATCTCATATTCAAAGCATTCTGGCAGAGCAGTGGGGCAAGGAAGTTGAAAAACGAACCGGCGGCGCTGTCAAAATTGAATATTTCCCCGGACAGACCCTGACCAAATCCAACCAGTGCTACGATGGCGTGGTTGAAGGATTGTCGGATATCGGTTTTGCTGTTCTGGCTTATACGCCGGGGCGGTTTCCGGTCATGCTGGCAGTTGATCTGCCGCTGGGTTACACTAGTGGCGTGGCCGCGACCAAAGTCATCAATGATGTCTATAATAAGTTCAAACCCAAGGAACTGAATGACACGAAGGTCATGTATCTGCACGCACACGGACCGGGGTTGGTCTCCACCAAGGATAAGCCTGTTCTGAAAATTGAAGATATGAAAGGGCTGAAGTTCAGAAGCCATGGTACCAGCGCCGAGGTTGTAAAGGCTTTGGGTGGAACGCCAATAGCCAAACCGATGCCGGAAACTTATGAAATGCTCCAAAAAGGCGTTGTGGACGGGGCCGTCTACCCGCTGGAATCCAATAAGGGCTGGAAACTGGGTGAGGTGGTCCGGTATTGTACAGCCAATCTTTCATCCGCATACACCACGTCCTTTTTTGTCGTCATGAACAAAGACAAATGGAATTCACTCCCCCCAAAGGTACAGAAAACCATCGAGGAAATAAATGCGGAATGGGTTGTCAAGCATGGTGAAGCCTGGGATACCAGCGATATGATCGGGTTGAAATATCTTCTGGAGCAGGGTGGTCAGATTATCGGGCAGGATAGCAAAGAAAGCGCCCGGTGGAAGGCAGCCGTTGCGCCGATAGTAGATCAATATGTCAAGGATTTGGATAAAAAAGGGTACAACGGTAAAGAAATCGTCGATTTTATTAAAGCTTCTTTGAATAAGTATCAATGATTAACCGTAAACCGGAATGTTAAAAGGGGGGGCGCCAGCCCCCTTAAGCGTTAAAGCGGTATCCGGTTATAAGGTGTAATGATTGCTGCCGTTGTTACATAATCCCGAATCCAGAGTTTAAGAATTCTTATTTCATTTTCACGGTAATTTAGTGCAAACGGAATATCTTTCCGGGTTGAACACGCTTTTACAGAGGCATATGGAGCGCCCATGGAGAATATTGATAAAATTGTATCATGGATGTCCGATAAACTGAAAATCGCCGGCGCTTTTTGTCTGGCCGCAATGATGCTGATTACCTGTGTGGATGTAGTCGGACGGTTTTTCAATGCCCCTATTCTGGGGGCGGTTGAATTTGTCGGTTTTTTTGCCACTATGACAACCGCTTTTGCGTTGCCCTACACCCACCAGATGGATGCCCATATCGGTGTGGAGCTTCTGGTCAACAGGCTTCCCCTTAAACAGCAACAGGTAATGAGCCTGATCACGACGGTGGTCAGTTTTATACTGTTTGGAATCGTGACATGGCGGATGGCGGTTTATGCCTATACCATTCAACAGAGCGGCGAGGTTTCCATGACGCTGAAGCTGCCTGAATATATCATAATGTATCTGATAGCGGTTTGTTTTCTGATCTTTGCGCTCATATTGATTCAGGATGTTCTGAAGCTGATTATCAAAGACAAAGCGTCATGATTTCATCTGACTGTAGCGGTAGAAATGCGTGAAACAGAATAGTTGTATACGGATAACAATGACCGGAAAGATTGATAAAGGTGATAAATGGATCCTGGGATGATTGGGGTTTTGGGCATTGTGATCATGCTGATTTTATTCATGACCAAAATGCCTGTGGCCTATGTTATGGCAATTGTGGGATTTGTCGGATTCTCTTTGATGAAATCCTGGACAGGTGGACTGAATCTGCTGTCGCGAAGCATGTATGATGCGTTCTCCTCGTATGGGCTGACCACAATTCCCCTGTTTATCCTGATGGGACAGTTTGCGTTCAATGCAGGAATCGGCAGACGGCTCTATGATACGGCGTATAAATTCTTTGGAGGTGTCCGGGGCGGACTGGCCATGGCCACCATTGCCGCATGCACCGCTTTTGGCGCGGTGTGCGGATCCAGTCCGGCCACGGCCGCGACACTGGCAGTCGTCGGTCTTCCGGAAATGCGGCGTTATGGCTATGATGATGAATTGTCAACCGGGTCTGTGGCATCCGGCGGCGGACTCGGCATGATCATGCCGCCCAGTGTGGTCCTGATCGTATACGGGGTTTTGACCGAGCAGTCGATTGGCGCGCTCTTTGTTTCAGGTATTCTGCCGGCCCTGCTGATGACGCTATTATACTTTGCCTGCATTTATATCAGATGCCTACAGTCTCCAGAACTGGGGCCTCCGGGAGAAAAATTCACCTGGGCGGAAAAATTCAAGTCTTTAAAAAATATGGCGGATACCGCGGTGTGTTTTATCGTGGTGATGGGGGGCCTTTTTTTTGGAATATTTACGCCGACGGAAGCTGCCGGGGTCGGCGCGTTTGCGGTTCTGGCGGTTTCCGTCATCAGAAGACAACTGGATTGGAAAGGCTTTGTAAAGTCCCTTTATGAAACCCTTCGAACATCCTGCATGGTCATTTTTCTGATTGCCGGCGCCCTGGTCTTCGGCAAGTTTCTGGCCGTAACCCGAATCCCCTTCAATGCAGCCGGTTGGATCAGTGGCTTGAACATGCCGGATTTCATGGTACTGTCCGCGATTTGTTTGATCTATATCATCGGCGGCTGCATCATGGATGCCCTGGCCCTGATCATGCTTACCATTCCGGTGTTTTATCCGGCGATCATCAATATGGGGTATGATCCGATCTGGTATGGGGTCATCATCGTACTGCTGACCCAGATCGGCGTTCTGACTCCGCCGGTTGGCATCAATGTCTATGTGGTGTATGGCGTGGCCCAGGGCGTTATCGGCAAGGTCCCGCTGGAGAAAATATTCAAGGGTGTTGTGCCGTTTATCATTGCAACGATTATCGGGATTATCATCATGACCATTTTCCCCCAGATTATCCTGGTTCTTCCCCGGTTGATGTACTGATGAGGCTGGCCGGGTTAAGCTCAAACACATTGTCCGAAAAATAGGATGAATAGATGATGATTGACACGCAACCGTTTTGGAATCCCTTCCTGGAGACGCTGGATAGGGAAAAACTGCAGCGGCTTCAACTGCGGAAGTTTAAGCGAATATTCAAGTGGGCCTACGAGCATTCCCGGTTTCATCGTTCCCTGTATGATCGGGCAGGAATCACACCGAATGACATCCGGTCTCTGGATGACATTCATCGTGTGCCAACCGTCGAAAAATCCATGATGCGCGATATTCAGCGCAAGGACCCGTTCCCATACGGCGACGCGCTGTGTGTTCCGCTTGAGGATGTGACGGAATTCCGGCAGACCAGCGGAACGACCGGCCAGCCCGTGTATCAGCCGGACACATGGCAGGACTGGGAGTGGTGGGCGGAATGCTGGGCTTATATCCTCTGGGCGCAGGGGTACCGACCCAGGGACCGGGTGTTCATTCCGTTTGGTTACAATATTTTTGTAGCGTTCTGGGCCGGCCATTACGGCGCGGAGAAAATCGGATGCGAGGTGGTTCCCGGCGGTGTCCTGGATACGGCGGCCAGAATTTTGAAAATTCAGGAGCTGAAGGCCACGGCCATGATGGCCACGCCGACCTATGTTCTGGGAATGGCGGATGTTGCCAGAACCCAGTTGGGGATCGACCCAGCTTCGTTGTCCATAGAAAAGATTACTTGCGCAGGTGAGTGTGGTGCCAGTATTCTCACTACCAAACACCGGATGGAATCGGCCTGGGGAGCCAGGGTATATGATCATGCCGGCGCCACTGAAATCGGTGCCTGGTCCTACGAATGTCAGGCCCAATCTGGGGGGCTTCACGTAAACGAGGGCCTGTTTCTGGTTGAAATTCAGGACATGGATACTGGTGAGATCATCACGGAACCCGGCCGGAGAGGAAAAATGATCATCACCGCGTTTGACCGGATCGCTCAGCCCTGTGTCCGATTCGATTCCAAGGACGTGATTGAATGGGCGGATTATGCCTGCCCCTGCGGCAGGACATACCGCTTGATCAAAGGCGGGATTCTGGGGCGGGCCGATGACATTACCAAGGTGAAAGGCGTGCTGCTGTCACCATCTACCATAGAGGAAGTGGTTAGGGGGGTGGAGGGCCTGGGAAATGAATATGAGGTCATTGTCGAAAAACAGGGCGATACGGACCGGATTACCCTGAAGGTCGAATTTGTTCGGGAAGCAGAGACCCGGCGGGCCGACATAGAACGGGAGCTGGTTGGTCAACTCCGGTTGAAAACCAATCTGCGATATGACCTTCAGTTCTTTTCTTTGGGGGCGTTACCCAGATATGAAGTCAAGGCCAGACGGTTCAAGGATTTGCGTTCCAAAGCGTAAGAGAGGATATCCGCCATGCATCAGGCGTTTGATTTGAAAAAAATGAATGACATTATTTTATGTATGAAACAGGGTGCGGATGAACTGAAGGAAATCGGATCGGATTTCCCTGCGCTGGATCGGAACCTGGTCCGTATACGGGCCAGTCTGAAGATGCTTGAAATTAATATATCCGATGCGATTGAATCGAACAGCCAGACCGAATAAGATCCGTAAATCGTCCCGCCAGGTCATCCAACTGTCAGTTGAGGGTCATTGAAAAATGGAAAAACAGAAAAAGCTGCTGAATGGAAAACGGGTTCTTATCGTTGATGATGAGCCGGATGTGCTGGAGACACTCGAAGATTTACTGCCTATGTGTCTTTTGACAAAAGCGCTGACATTTGAAAAAGCCAGAGATTATCTGCAAACAGAATCCTTCGATATCGCCATTCTGGATATTATGGGGGTGAATGGGTATGAACTGCTGGCTCTGGCGCGTCAACACCAGGTGATATCCGTCATGCTTACCGCCCGGGCATTGTCGCCTGAAGATGTTAAAAAATCCTACATCAAAGGTGCTTCGTTTTATATTCCGAAAGAAGAAATGCTGAACATCGACAGTTTTCTGGAAGATGTTCTGGAAGCTTTGGAAAAAGGCAAAGATCCCTGGAGCAGATGGGTAGAACGCATGGCCGGTTTTTGTGAGAAGACATTTGGCCCAAAATGGCAGGAAAAAGATCCGGAATTCTGGGATAAATTTCCGTTCTATTAAGGGTCTGTTATTAACCTGATGTGTCTGCGCCTTGTGAATTAACCCGTTTAATACCGAGAAGGGCGTTATTATATGTCAAAAGAAGAGCGGATCTGGAAAAAACCATGAGACCCGTGAAGGCCTTTTTGATAAACAATCCATAGGCCCAACAATGAAATCAGTTCTTAAAAAATCCAAAATACCAGTGATAGTGGTGCCTTTCGTTGAAGGGGAGGAGCCATCATTGCCGATGACGCCTGGTTGGCGAAAACAATAGAAGCTGGATCGTTGGACGGTGGTTTCAAATCCATAATTCTTCGGCTTCGGCGTCGAGCAGCGCTTCGGGTTTCTGTATATGGATCTGACCTCGGCTTTTACCAATAATGCCATTGTTCCGTAAATCAGTGAGAACCCTCAAAGAGGACTCGGTTGTGGTACTGGCCAACTCGCCGATTTCCTCAGCAGTAAAGTTCAAGGTCGGGCCGAATTTTTGGAACAGTGTGTGCAGCACCCGTTTCAGCCTTTGAATCACTTTTTTCCCCATCATGTCCAGAATTCTGGTGTTTGAACTGTCCACCGCATGTCCAAGAATATCGATAATATTAATGATCAATTGATGGTTGGCAAAGGCAAATGCCAAAAAATCCTTCCGGTTGACAGAAAGGATTGTTGTGTCCAGAATAGCTTCGGCAACATATGCTCGTTGAGCGCCGGTGAAAGGTCCCACCAGATTAATCGGCTCACTCGGTCCCGCCAGCAGATACGTGAGCTTTTTGCCCAGGGCAGAGTACTTGGAAACACGAACCAAACCTTGCTCAACAAGTATAAAAGCAGAACATGGCTCATGAGATTGAAACACAATTTCTTTTTTGGCATAGCGTACTGAAACAGCCAGATTGGCGAAGTCTTTCTGTGCACTCTCGGAAATCCCTTTGAAGACAACGGCCCGGCTGATTAACGCGATCTTTCGCTCGAGGTGATCAGGTTCCTTTATCATGATCGAATCTCCCTGGGAGCAATGGTATCCTTCAAGACGGAGTAAAGATCTGAAGGAATATCAATGGTCCGGATGTTTTCAAGATCGTTCACATCCATGCAAATCCACTTCTCACGGACGGTAAACATAATGTTTAAATCAGCGGAGCGGCTTTTTGCGCTCGCTGAATTTATTTGTTCGGAAATTAAGTTTCCTAACTAAAATTCAGCCTAAAATTACCGGAACATTTTCCTTCATTAGGAGATATGCATTTTCCAATCATAGGAGTAATATCGTAATTGATACCCAACCCATTGAGCCAGCATTCTATTCTATAAATGGGACCACATTCATATTTATCTGTCACGTCAAGCATTTTCATCCCATTATATGCAAAACATTTTTTGTCATTAAACTCCCAGTGCATTATGTTATTTTCCGGAAAACTCCAGTTTACATTCATGAATTCAGGTATGAGGATTTCAGAGATTGATGTAAAGAAATTTTTAAAATCTTCGAAAGTTTTTATTTCATTCTCTTTAATACCAAGGGCCTTTTTGAATCGTTTTATCTCAATAGCCGCTAATGACCTTATCGCTAGCTTATTTATTTTATTTGCCTTGTCAATGCCAAGTTCAAGAAAACAATTATAAAACCACATTCCATCATGAGTCATCCAACATTTACTTAAAAGTTCTGATAATTCTTTTTTATCAAGCCGATTAATAAGATTCATATATTTTTCCTCATAGAAAGAAGTTGATTAGAATTAAGCAAAATATAACAATAATAAATTTTTGTATGCCGAACAAGTTATTATATTTGGCGTTGCCCCTATTTCCCCAGACACTGTGGTGAATTGAAGCTCCCCGACGCAGAGCGGACGGGGAATGCGCGAGCTGTTTCGGTTCAACTTCAAAGTTTACCACCTAAGATAACCACAAGGCATGACGGCGCCGGAACAGGAATGAAAAATTGGAATGCGAATCATAAATATCGATATTCGGATCAGAAGCTTTGCCCGAATTCGTGTCTGTAAATTTCCTCCTGCTCGTCAAGAATATCCTGAAGGATGTTGATATCCGTCAAAGGATTCATTATCACGCAGCGGAGAACCACAATACTCTCACAACGTCCTTTATAGGTTTTTAACGTTGTCCTTGAAACAAAGCTTTTGCCGGCTTCTCTCTGAAGCCTTTGAACTGTTATGTTTATTTCGTTCAATCTTTCGTTCAGTGAACGCCTCTGATCGTCACTGCATTTTCCCAGTTCGTTTTGTATTACCGCAGGGCAGATTCTGTAAGTCAGAATATTTAATTCAGGAGGGGTAACCCGTTCAAGATTGGGTCTGTTATTGATTTCTTCCGCAAAGCTTTTTGCAGTTTCTATCCCGTGTTCGATAAGGAGGGCATAACCTCCGCTTCCCATTATTTTGAGGGCGCTGTCTAAAATGAGTGAGTTTGCCTCTCTTGATCCTGAAAGTGATTTTATGCCGAGATCGACAGAGCCGAGCCTGTTTACATAGTTCGCATGATAGATTATTGAATCCATATGACATGGGTTTTTGAAATAGACCATGCCGGAACTCATGGGCATGTAAAACTGCTTATGACCGTCGATTGTGACGGAATCCGCAAGCTCAATGCCATCAAGCAGGTGCTTGTATTTTTCGGATAAAAGAACCGGTCCGCCCCAGGCGGCATCAACATGGAAATGTATCCCATTTTCAGCGCAGATTTCTCCGATTTGACGCAATGGATCCACTGTGCCGGTTTCGGTCGCACCTGCAATCCCGACAATTGCAATTATTTTTGTTCGGGTGGGGCTCTTATTTATTTCATAAATTTTTTCCTTGAGGATTTTAATGTCTATCCTGTAATCCCTGTCCAGCCCTATTGATATTATATTCAGGTTGCCAATACCAAGAACGCCGCCTGCTTTTTTTAATGAAAAATGTCCGAGTTCTGAGACAAGTATTACGCTTCTTTCCGTACCGTATGCCCTGTATGCGGCATATATCCCTTCCTTATCCAATCCTTCAAAGCCTTCTTTCGGGCCGAACTGCGAATTTCTCGCGACCCACAGGGCCGTCAGATTTGCAAGTGTTCCATTTTCCGTGAAACATCCAAGGGAGGTCTGCGTGTTCTGCACATGTTCGAGATAAAAATCT
>JAHJRK010000290.1 GCA_018830925.1 Pseudomonadota bacterium | reverse complement strand
TTGATAAAAGACCATCGGCCATATTTTATTAAAAAAGCTTATCTTAAGTTCCAGAGATTTTATGCCGCCCGTTTTTTAAAACCCCATTTTGAGTCTCTTGGAAAAGGGTTCCATTTTATGAAACCCTGGCATGTCGAGATTTTTGGATCTTCGATTGAACTCGGTGATTACGCGACAGTTATCGCCGCTCCCGACAAGAAGATAAGGCTTTCCGTCTGGTCCGAAAAGAAGGATATGGGGCGGATTCAAATAGGAAGCTTTTGCCTCATATGCCCCGGAGTGAGAATCGGCTCCGCATCCAGCGTCTCTATAGGTGATAACTGCATGATAGCAAGCGGCGTATATATCACCGATTCGGACTGGCATGATATATATGACAGGGTTTCAACGGGTAAAAGCAGACCCGTGAAAATTGAAAATAATGTCTGGATAGGAGACAGTTCAATCGTATGCAAGGGAGTAGTTGTCGGGGAAAACAGTATCATCGGGGCAGGTTCTGTTGTAGTACATGATATTCCGCCAAATACGATTGCGGCAGGTAACCCGGCGAAAGTTGTCAGGCATCTTGACGTAAATGAAAAAATAACGAAAAGAGAGAGTTTCTTTTCAGATCCGGCCCTTCTTTCCATCTATTTTGACGCAATGGACAGGGAGACTCTCAGAAAAAATACAGTTTTTCACTGGCTTCGTTATCTTCTGTTCCCCCGGAAAGGGGACTAGTCCGTTGTAACAAAATAACTGTAACTTTGGAATTTTGTGACCGGCATAAGGAGCCGTAATGAAATACTCAAAAAAGTAATGGTTATTTCGTAACGGCTTCTAAGGGCTCGGACTTTTTACAAGTCCATCAAACTTAAAAACCATAAATATTATCCCGCCGGCAAGAGCAATAAGGCTGCTTAAAGCGAAAATAGCGGGCGAACCTGCTTTCTCATAAAGCCACCCGCTTGCGAAAAACCCGACCATAAGCCCAAGTCCGTATGTAACCGCATTATTTAAAGACTGTCCGAGGGTCTTTGTTTCATCTGAGGTCATGGAATCAATATAAAGAATGCTCGAAATGTGAAACGCCCCGTACGTCACTGCATGAAAAGTCTGAGACAGGAGAATAAGTGCAGGGGATTTTACTGCAGAAAGCGTCAGCCATCTCGCAACAGCCGTAATGAACGAAAAGATAATGACATTTTTTATTGAAAAACGCTTAAAAATCCTGTCCGAATTTATCATTACAAGGATTTCGGCAATTGAAGCTATAGCCCAGGCAATCCCAATGAATGTCCGCCCGTAACCGATATTTTCAAGATGGATCGAGAAAAAACCGTAATAAGCTCCGTGACTGACAAGCATTAAGAAAGCGCTTGAAAGAAAAAGAATGACCTGCCGTTTTTTTAAAAGCGCTCCTGCTTCTCGTAAAAACGGCTTATTGTTTTTTTGTTTGATATCGGGGATTTTTATTGCAAAGAAAGCATGAATTACGGAACCAGCCAGAATAAGCGGAAGAATTATTGCGATAGGATATATATCAAGAATCTTTCCCAGTAAGAAAACCGTAACAATAAAGGCGACGGTTCCCCAGACCCTGATGCTGCCGTAACTCTTTTTTCTGCTTCCGAGAATATCTATCGTAAAGGCTTCAAGGAAGGATATTATCGGAGAATAGAAGACCGTGTAGCAAACTGTAATAATAAGCATCATCCAGAAGTCGGAAGTAAAAAGATAAAAAGACCAGATAGCGGCGCTTAAAATATGGCATGAGAGATATATCGGTTTTCTTGCATGAAAGCGGTCGGCAAGGGACCCTAAAAGCAGAGGCGATAAAACCATTACAACGGATCTTGAAGCAGAAAGGACTCCTATCTGAAAGCCTGTAAAGCCAAGCTTGTAACAATAGAGATTAAAAAAGGGTAAAAATATCCCCATAATGCCGAAGTATAGAAAGTACTGGGAAGCAAGGATTGCTTTGACGGAAACCGGTGCTTTATTCATGCATATGTAATAGCTGATTCAGCGGTAAACCGCAATTGGAATATGTAACACTCAGGTTGTTTAGGCTGTAGGCAGAAGGCTGTTAGTCACCGTGAATTGACCAAATCAAGACGCTCTGCGCTTCGTATTGTCGCGCATGGTTTCCTTCTACAGCCTATCCACCTGAGCAGTTACATTCCTGTTACAAAATTATTGCCATGATTATAATAAGATGTTAATCATATATTGAAGAAAGAATTGGAAAAAGTAACAACAAGTTTTATAAATCAGGAGCCTGACATGGACTATATCAAGATAAGATTTGGAAATGATTTTGGAACGTCGGATTCCGGATATAATAAATCCATCGAAGACATGTTCAGATCGATAAACCCGATGTTTTCTCTTTCCGAACGGGCATGGAAACCACAGATGGATATTTATGAAACGCCTCAGGAGGTTATTGTTCTTGCCGAGGTCGCCGGGATCGATAAAGAGAACCTTGAGGTTGAAATATGCAGCAGGGCGATAAGGATCAGGGGAAACCGTGAAGAAATTCCCCGCGTTGAAAGCGCAACATACCGGCTTGCAGAGATACAGTATGGAACATTTGAACGTATACTTTATCTCCCTGCTCCTATAGACACAGACAAGGTTTCTGCCTCTTACCTGAACGGCTTTCTGCAGATACGCCTTGCTAAAATATCATCTGATAAAACCCGGAAAATAACGATTACGGATGGATGATCCAGGCCGGTCTATATAGTTATTCAAAATCCCGGATTATTCTTTGTGCTAATTAGTGTCCATCCGGGAACAAAGCTCGGACACAGTTGAGTTTCCAATTCGGAAATAGGCAATTTTGGGCAAGCTCAAGAAAATCAAGGGATTGCGCGGAGGCATACGCAATGTATGCCGCACAAGTAATCTCGCAGATTGACACCGAGATCGCACAAAAGGGCCATTTCCGGATGGAAACTAATTAAAGTTTCGTATTCAGCAGTGTGGAGGTATCAATGACTCAACAGCAATCACAGATGGAATTGGTCACCGAGAAACTCCCTGAGATTCTTCCTGTTCTGCCTTTGTTTGATTCCTCTCTTTATCCGAAGATGGTTTTACCTCTTGTAGTAATGCAGGGAGGATCAGTGCAGCTTGTTGATGAGGCAATGTCGAAAGACAGGATTGTGGGGCTGCTTGCATCAAAAAAGCCGGGCAGGGAGGCTGAAGATCCGAAAGATGATTTGTACTCTGTCGGAACAAGCGCTTTGATTTTACGGATGGCAAAATCGGATGACAATAATGCGCAGCTTCTCGTTCAGGGACTCGGAAGATTCAGAGTTCTGGAATTTATTACCGGTAAGCCCTATCTGCAGGCCCGCGTAGAATATATAAAAGATAAAGAGTCGAAAGGAAAGGAGACGGAAGCGTTTGTTTCAAACCTGTTAACCCTGTTTACAAGAATCGTTGAGCTTACTCCCGGCCTTCCAAGGGATATGGCAAACATGGCGAAATCGATACAGGAACCCGGAATTCTGGCCGACATGATTGCCTCGATCATTAACAGTTCTCCAGAGGAAAAACAGAAAATTCTTGAAACGGAGGATGTGCGGAAAAGATTAAAAGAGGTTACGAGGCAGGCCAACCATCACCTTGAAATACTCGAGCTGGGAAACAAAATCCAGTCACAGGTCAAGGGGGATATGGAAAAAAGCCAGCGGGAATATTATCTGCGCCAGCAGATGAAAGCCATCAGGGAAGAGCTTGGCGAAAAGGATGATGCGGCGGTTGAAATTGACGATTACAGGGCAAAGGTAAAAGATAAGAAGCTGCCTCCGGAAGCGCTGAAAGAAGCGGAACGGGAATTGAACCGCCTTTCACGTATGCATCCGTCGTCGGCTGAATATACCGTGGCATCAACATACCTCGACTGGCTTACGACTCTTCCATGGAACGAAAACACAAAGGATAATCTTGATATAAAAAAGGCAAGAAAAGTTCTGGATGAAGACCATTTCGGACTTGATAAGGCGAAGAAGCGCGTTATCGAGTTTCTTGCTGTGCGAAAACTGAAGCCGGAATCGAAAGGGCCGATCCTTTGCTTTGCCGGACCTCCGGGAACCGGCAAAACTTCCCTAGGCAAATCCATAGCCCGTGCCCTGGGGCGTAAGTTCATACGCATATCTCTCGGAGGTGTCCGTGATGAGGCTGAAATCAGGGGGCACAGGCGCACGTACGTGGGCGCACTTCCGGGCCGCATTATTCAGGGTATAAGAAGCGCCGGGTCGAATAATCCGGTTTTTATGCTGGATGAAATAGACAAGGTGGGAAGCGATTTCCGCGGAGATCCTTCGTCGGCCCTTCTAGAGGTGCTTGATCCTGAACAGAATTATTCTTTTTCGGACCATTATCTTGATGTTGCATTTGATCTCTCGAAGGTAATGTTCATTACAACGGCAAACGTACTTTATACAATTCCGCCTGCTTTAAGGGACAGGATGGAGGTTCTGGAGCTTTTGGGGTACACGGAAGATGAGAAGATAAAGATAGCCGCCCGGTACCTAATCCCCCGCCAGCGGAAAGCGCATGGCCTCAAATCCGACCGGATATCATTTACGAATGGAGCAGTAAAGCGCATTATTACCGGCTACACCCGTGAAGCCGGATTAAGGAACCTTGAGAGGGAAATTGCGACGATATGCAGGGGAGTAGCAACGAAGATAGCGGAAGGCGACAAAGGAAGTTTTGAAATTAAGGTTCAGAACATAGCGAAATATCTTGGTCCTGAACGGATATATCCGGAAGTATTGACAAGAACATCCGTTCCCGGTGTTGCAATCGGACTTGCATGGACCCAGACAGGCGGCGAGATTCTATTTGTTGAAGCTACCGCCATGAAAGGGAAAAAGGGACTCATTCTTACAGGACAGCTCGGAGACGTGATGAAGGAATCCGCAACTGCCGCCCTGAGTTTTATAAGAACAAATGCCATATCTTTGGGTATTGAGGAAGAATATTTTGAAAATCATGAGATACACATACATGTTCCGGCAGGAGCAATCCCTAAAGACGGCCCTTCTGCCGGCGTGACAATGCTGACAGCCTTATATTCGCTCTTAAAAAACAAACCTATAGAAAAATATCTTGCCATGACGGGCGAGATTACCTTAAGAGGGCAGGTGCTTCCTGTCGGAGGAATTAAAGAGAAGGTTCTTGCGGCCCATAATATCGGAATAAAGAGTCTCATTTTGCCGAAGTGGAATGAAAGGGATATTGAAGAGATACCCAAAAAGGTGCAGAAGGAGATGAAATTTCATTTTGTGGAAAAGATGCTGGATGTGCTGAAAATTGCTGTTGATAAATGACGGCTTCTTAAAAAGTCATTCTGCTGTGTTGCGCTTCATCCCCGCCCTGTTGAATTCTCGCTACGCGAGACGGCAGAGCCGATTCAACAGGGTGAATCATTGCAGCGTACCAAAAGTACGCTTCATTCCTCAAGATTCGCGCGCCTTGCATAATGTCCGCCTCAGGCGGATTACTTTGCCGTCTGAATTTTGACTTTTTACGAGTTTATCAAAAATAAATCTGATGAAATTTGAGACAAAAATAATTTTCAAAAGATATTTTCCGGTATTGCTTCTTCTTTTCTTATTATGCGGCTGTTCTGCCGGCAGATCTCCTTCAACTGTTGCCCGTCCCATTCCCGGATACCCCAGGCCGTATCAGGTTTTAGGGAAATGGTATCAGCCTGTTCCCGACTCAAAGGGTTTTCGCGAACGAGGTCTCGCATCCTGGTACGGCAGGGATTTTCACGGAAAAAAGACCGCGAATGGCGAAATTTACGATATGCATGAAATGACGGCTGCCCATAAGACTCTTCCCCTCGGTACATATGTGAAGGTATTTAACCTTGATAATGATAAGGATACGGAGGTCAGAATCAATGACCGGGGGCCTTTTGTGAGAGGGCGAATAATTGACCTTTCATATGAAGCGGCAAGAAGGATCGGCGTGGTCGGCCCCGGTACGGCGTCTGTAGAGATAACAGCTATTGGCCAGGAAGTTAGATCAGGTACCGATAAGGTTGTTCCTGTAGATTATAATACCGGCAATTTTACATTCCAGGTCGGGGCTTTTATCGATAGAAGCAACGCCGAAAGACTTAAGGATAAACTCGATGAGAAATACCGGAACGCTCACATCACTATTTACGACGCCGGAGACAGAACTTACTACAGAGTTAGAGTCGGAGAATGCCGGAATCTTTCCAGGGCGTCCGAATATGAAGAAGCTCTGAAGAAAGACGGATATACCGACGTCTTTACGGTCGCGGAATAGATGGGTGGTGACGAGGATCGATTCATTCTTCTTGGATTAAGCGCCTCTATTCGCCTGCCGGACACTCATCAATCTATACCTGAGAGGATTGTGCCGGGTCTCATAAGAAACTGGCCCTTCACTGGAAAACCGCATAAATTCCAAACCAGCGGGTCAAGTCCGCCGCGAAAAGCACGCGGCTTACCCGCGCGTTATGATGTAATTACAAATTGATATAAAATCGTACTCCCTTCAATATTGGCCTTCAACTTTTCATATAATATCTATTGACCGCTATACCGGCTTCCGGTATAACAGGCATAAATTCCTTTAGGATGCAAAATGGCTATTAGAAATTTCAAAACCAAAGGAACCGATGATATAAATTATGGCAGGGCCACCAAGGAAGCTTTCCGAACGCTTCCGAAGGAGTTGCACCGGAAGGCCCAAATAAAACTTGCTCGTTTGGGGGCTTTAACGTCAATGCAAGATTTACAGGAAATACGGGGAAATCGTTTTGAAAAACTGAAAGGGGAAAGACAAGGTCAATATAGCATACGAATAAATGATCAATACCGGATTTGTTTTAAATGGGAAAAAGAAAACGCGGTAGATGTCGAGATTGTCGACTACCATTAAAAATATAAAGGAGCCACAAAAATGAATAAAATACATCACACCCCTGTACATCCCGGTGAAGTGCTAAAGGATGAGCTTGAAGAGATTGGTCTCACTCAATCAGCTCTTGCAAAACATATCGTTGTGTTACCTAAAACAATTAATGAAATCTGCCGTGGTAGGAGAGGCATAAGCGCAGAAATGGCGCTGAAGCTTTCGAAGGCTTTGGGAGGCAGCCCTCAGTTTTGGTTAAATTTACAAAGTAACTGGGAGATCAGTCAGATTGATGAAACTGCTTATGAAGAGATTAAACATATTGCCGCATAAGGCCAATATAACATTGTTCTTTCAGCCGACAGCTAAACGCTGCGGCTAAAGAGCCTGTTAGCCATATGAAAAATGAATCCCGCCCGAAGATGCATGCCGTCCAGGGCGGTCGAAAAAGAGGAATTAAATGGCAAAGACTACAGCAAAGAAGCCTAAATCCTTCGAAAGACGCAAATGACTGAACCTAACTCCCAGCTCCTCATCTACCAAGGCCCCAACGGAAATATCAAAATCGATGTCCGTTTGGAAGATGAAACCGTTTGGCTTACCCAAAAATTGATGGCGGAATTGTTTCAGGTGAAGCCCCAGAACATAACCATGCACCTGAAAAACATTTATGATGAAAAAGAATTGTCCGAAGAGGCAACTTGTAAGGAATTCTTACAAGTTCAAACTGAGGGGAACCGCACAGTAGAAAGGAAACAAAAGTTTTATAATCTCGATGCCATAATCTCGGTTGGTTATAGAATAAAATCGCAAGTGGCTACCCAATTTCGTATCTGGGCGACACAGCGATTGAAAGAATACATCATAAAAGGTTTTGTTCTGAATGATGAACGGTTTAAAATCGGCAACTCCTTGAACTACTTCAATGAACTGCAGGAACGGATTCGGGGAATCCGGCTTTCGGAACGTTTTTTCTATCAGAAAATTAAAGACATCTATGCGACCAGCATCGACTATAACCCGAAAGACGAGAAAACCATCGAATTTTTCAAAATTGTACAGAACAAACTGCTCTGGGCTATAAGCCGGCAGACAGCCTCCGAGCTGGTTTACCGAAGGGTGGATGCCTCTTTACCTATTTTGGGAATGCAGTCCTATGACAAAAAGGCTGATATTCCCATTCGTAAAAGTGATGTAAGCATCGCCAAGAATTATCTGGATGAAGATGAAATTAAGCTGCTTGGACTGCTTGTGGAACAGTATCTTGCTTTTGCCGAAACTATGGCTATCCAACACACTCCGATGTATATGAAAGACTGGATCGAAAGGCTTGATGTCATTATTCAACTTAACAGAAGAGAGCTGCTAACTCATGCAGGTAAAATCAGCCACGAAAAAGCACTTGAAAAATCCGCGATTGAGTATGAAAAGTACCATGAAGAACAAAAGAAACTGGAACACGAACAGAGCCTAAAAGAACTGGAAAGGGATATTTCAACTTTGAAAAAGATAGAAACCGGTAAGGATAGCAGGAAATGAAATTCACCGAAGAAAAACTTGAACAGGCTGTAATCGAACGCTCTAATAAGACAGAAAAGTAATCGGAAGGTTAAGCAAAGGTTTATGCGTATAGCTTATGAAAAGTGAAACGGCCAAAAGATATGTTTTTCTGGACAGAGACGGGGTTATAAATAAAGACTCTCCTAATTATGTTAAGAGCTGGTCCGAGTTTGAGTTTTTGCCGGGAAGCATAGACGCAATAAGGCTTTTAACGGAAAATAATTATTCTGTTGTGATAATTACGAACCAGTCGATAATCAACCGCAAAATGGCTTCTTTGGATGATCTTGAGTTTATCCATTCCATGATGAAAAAAGCGGTCAGGGAAGGGGGCGGCGAAATAAAAGAGATATTCTTCTGCCCCCACACGCCTGAGGATGGTTGCTCATGCCGGAAACCGGAGCCCGGACTCATTCTTGAAGCTTTGAAGAAGTATGGAATAGATGTAACGAAATCCGTTATGGTCGGCGACAACGCGAAGGATATCGAGTGCGCGAAAAGAGCCGGATGCAGGTATGCCATACTGGTCAAAACGGGAAACTATGAACAGGCAGTCTCTGCCTTGGAAGAAAAGAAGATTTATCCCGATCATATAGCTGGTGATCTTTATGAAGCGGCCGGATGGATTATTGCTCATGATGAATGATGATCCTTTTGCTACGGTTATCGAAGGCCACCTCGATCATGTCGCTTATTTCAATGCGGAAACCCACTATACAATCGCTAAAATTAAAATTCCCGGCGTGGAAAACCCTGTTACTGTAGTCGGTTTCATGGCGGCTGTCAGTCCGGGCGAATCCCTCAAAATAAGCGGGAGCTGGGAGACCCATCCGCGATTCGGTCAGCAGCTCAGGATAATAACTTATGAGGTGACTCTTCCCGGGAGTGTTGGAGGAATAAAAAAATATCTGGAATCCGGGATTATAAAAGGTATAGGCCCTTCGATAGCAGGCAAGCTGGTCGGCTGTTTCGGAGAAACTACGCTGGAAGTAATAGAAAAAAATCCTGAAAGGCTGTTTGAAGTTCCTGGAATAGGAAAGGCAAAAGCGGGTTTAATAGAAAATGCCTGGAAAAGTCATCATTCAGTGAGAAACCTTATGCAATTTCTTTCCGAGATGGGGGTAAAAACCTCTTATTGCGGAAAGATATTGAAAATCTACGGCGATAACGCCCTTGATATTCTGAGGCAGGATCCTTATCGCATCGCAAAAGATATCCCTGGTTCCGGTTTTTATATTGCCGATACAATTGCGGGAAAGCTCGGCATTTTGCCGGATAAGCCCGAAAGAGTCAGAGCGTGCATTCTCCATCTGATGGAGCAGGGAGCTAATGACGGGCATGTTTTCCTGTATGGAAGCAGGCTGATAGAAAAATGCAGGGATAATTTTGAGATTGAATATGATGCGGCAATAGACGGAGTTGACTATCTGTCCGGATCGGGTGAAATCGTTGTCGAAAGGAATTCCGGCAGATTAGAGACCGATGCCGTATATTTGAAAGAATTATATCAGGCTGAAACAGGACTCGCGCAGAGAATTTCGGCTTATCTTTCAATTCCGGTTGCTCCATTTAAAATAGATCCCGGCGAGATAACCGAAAAAGTTCAGAAAAAACTCGCCATCAAGTTGTCGCAGGAGCAGCTTGGTGTTCTTGAAGGGGTATTTTCACACCGCATAGCTGTAATTACGGGAGGACCCGGGACAGGCAAAACAACTCTTATAAGATCTGTTGCCGCTATTTTTGATTCTATCGGGAAAACGATAGAGCTTGCCGCTCCCACGGGCAGGGCCGCAAGGCGCCTCACGGAAGTGACGGGACGAAAAGCGCAGACCATTCACAGGCTTCTCGGGTATAACGCAATTGACGGCTGTTTCGATAAGAACCGGGACAATCCGATTGAGGCCGACGCCGTGATAATAGACGAGGCCTCGATGGTTGATACTCTTCTTATGTATAATCTTATCACGGCGGTTCCTGTAAATTCAGCGCTTATACTTGTCGGCGACATTTTCCAGCTTCCGTCGGTCGGTCCCGGAAACATCCTTTCGGACATGATAAACTCCGGGAAGATACCTGTTTTTTATTTGAGCAAAATATTCAGGCAGGCCGGAGAAAGCCCGATAATCGTCAATGCGCACAGGGTCCGGGAGGGCGAATTCCCGGTTTTTGACGAGCCGGATGCCGCAGTCGCCATATCCGAGTTCTGTTTTATAGAGCAGAATAAACCCGACCGCATACCGGCTGTAATAGTAGAGCTTTGCAAAAAAACAATTCCCGGCTCTTTCGGTTTTGATCCCGTAAATGATATCCAGGTGCTGACACCCATGCACAAAGGGGTTGCGGGGACACTTA
>JAHJRK010000289.1 GCA_018830925.1 Pseudomonadota bacterium | reverse complement strand
TTCCTTCAATAATTTTTTAAGCAGAAATAAAAACTACCCTTTTGTTGAAAAACGGGAACTTAAACCCCGCGCCCGCGTATCCGACATAGAATATGAATCTCAGAACACCTTTCTTGTTATTTTCATAGAAGATGCTATCTCCGCGGATCACAAAAAGTATATCAGATTCTTTGATGTAAATAAAACCAACAAAGCCAATTTGATAAACTCAAAGACCCTGCACCTTTCCGATACATTTGACAGAACCAGCAAATTTTTCGATTCCGTGAGTTTTTTTGATTTTATAAAGGTGCTTTTACCGGTTGACTATTCCCTTCTTATTCAAAGGGATCCTTCAAGCAGGTTGACAGACAGGTATGCCCTGACCCATTTTCATGTCCGGATAGACTGGCCTGTTGCCGAAGCCGCCGAAGATCTTGCGCGCAGTTTGCGTTATATTTCAAAGGATATTTATGAAAAAGGGGACAAGTATGCTGAAGATATACAGAAGAAATATTTCGAATATTACGGGCTTCCTGTTATGGCCGGCGGCAGAAGAACTGCCGCGATTGTAGCTGCCCAGTATCTGAAAAGGATTCCCTGTATTACGACCGTTTATGCCGGAAGCAGCGGATCAAGGGCGCTGATACGGATTTCGGAACGGGGAGTTTCAAAGGCGATATTAATGAAGTTTACCGAGAATGAAACAAACCAGATCGCAGGGGCAAATAATATTTCTCCGATTACATTTAAGAAAAATTATGTTGTGGCGAGGGACAGGAAGGATAATATCTGTATTTTCCAAGTGGTTTATTATCTGACCAACCATGCAAAGCCCCCTGATGACGGAAAGCTGAGAGAATTAAAATTCGATCTTTACTGGCAGACTGTCGATGGCCAGTATATTCTGCCAAAGCCCGGAGTCTGGAAATATCCCCCGCTTCCACACAATATAATCTACACCTGACAGCTTCGTAAAAAGTCATTCTGCTGTGTTGCGCTTCATCTTTCGTCATTGCAGCGCAATAACATGTACGCTTCATTCCTCAAGATTCGTGCGCCTTGCATAATGAGCTTTTTACTTTGCCGTCTGGATTTGTGTATATAAAGGAGCCAGAATCCAGAAGATGAACGGTATAGGAATTTATTAGAAACCTTTATTTCGGCTCCTGTATTCTGGCTCCTGACTTCTGACTTCTTTCTTTACATGATTTCTTTAATCATCGCTATCTCATCGCAATTGGGGAATTTAACGCAAAGAATGCAATCGGACCAGATTTTAATGAGCGGAAGCTGGGTCTTATCTACCTGAGAAAATCCCAGTTTTTCGAAAAAGTCCGGCTTGTAAGTCAAAGTAAAGACTTTTTTGATGTCATAGGTTTTGGCTTCGGCGAGAACCGTTTCGGCAAGCAATTTGCCTATCTTTTTTCTAACATGATCGGGATGCACGGCAAGAGATCGAATTTCGGCAAGATCTTCCCAGCAGAATTGCAGGGAGCAGCATCCTATGATTTCACCGGTTGTATCATCCGTGTAAACAATAAAATCCCGGAGATGATCATATAGTTTGCTGAAAGGGCGGGGCAACAGCTCTCCCTTACTGCTGTATATTTGCAGAAGGGTGAAAATTGCCTTTATATCGTGTATTCTTGCCTTTCGAATCATAAAAATATTTATAGCATATTTTTGAGTGAAATCAAGTAATAATATGAAGATTTGATATTAAATGCCGTGTGTTAAATGCCGTGTTGACAAATGCCGGTATTTGTGAATGAATAAAAACTGTTATGCCGTTCTACGGTATGTTGCGCAAGAATTCCCGCGGATTGACACTGGGATTGCTCAAAAGAGCTATTTCAGTATGAAAACTAGTTTGTTAAATAAAGAGGAGTTGATTATGCCTTTCAAAATTAAAATGCCATCTCTTTTTATCCTCATCTTTTTATCAATATTTATTCAAACCGGTTTGGTTAATGCCCAACAGGATAGCGGAAGTTCCGGTAAAGAGAATGAAGAAGTAATCGGGGATGAAATCGGTTCCGGCGCTGTAGATAAAGCAGCCGTAGAGAAGCTGAGCAAAATGAAACCGGAAGAGGTTCAGGCTTTAGACAGACAACTTGCCGATGCGCTTGTTCTTTATTATGACAGGGACTTTGCAAGGGCGCTTCCGATATTCCAGGAGATTGCGAGCAAGGCTGAGACCATGGATATCATGTTCTGGATCGGCACGAGCGCGATGAAGACAGGAGAGAAGGAGCTTGCTGTCGGAAAATTCAAGCAAATGCTTTCAATCGATCCGAAATTAAACAGGGTAAGACTCGAGCTTGCAACTACATATTTTTCAATGGGACGTTATGATGAGGCGAGAAAGGAGCTGGAGCTTGTCAAAGCCGCGTCTCCGCCCAAGGCAGTTTTGGAAAACATGACTAAATTGATGGCGGCGATTGACGAAAGAACCCGGAAAGCATCCTGGAACTTAAGATTGGCCCAGGGCGTCATGTGGGACGACAATATCAATTCCGGTCCTGAACTTGATACATACCAGGTTATGGGAGGCACCCTGACGCCGGACAGGATGACTGCCGAGCTGGAGGATGAAGGCTCGGTGACCAGCCTTGCCGGGAATCTCCTTCTTGATATCGGCGACGCAAAAGGCCTGATGTGGAACAACGCCTTCTCATTTTACAATAAGGCCTATTTTGATTACAGCCAGTTCAATTTCTTATCCGCGGACATCAGCACAGGCCCATGGTGGGTCGGCAGAAGGGATATTATAAAAGTGCCTGCCGGCTATACGGAAAGAGAATACGGAAGCGACCGTCTCTCTTACATGCTGCACGTTGATCCTGAATATGAGCATCATTTCAACCAGTATTTCAGCCTGAAGGGGCTCTATTCGTTCAGCGCTGAAAATTTTTATTTTACAAGCAGATCGGGGCTTGACAATAACAAAAGCCGTTATGAGTTGACCCCGACTTTTTACCTTGATAACCGGAAGCATGTTTTTTCTCTTACAGCCGGGTATGACGACCATGATGCTGATGATGACAGAAACACATATGACGGGCCATACTGCAGTCTGTCCTATTTTACGAAGTTTCCGACCAAGACAGAACTCTTTCTGCAATATCAGTGGGCCAAGAAAGACTTTGAGGACAAACCTCTTCTTTATAATCTCTATCGCGAAGATAAGCGACAGGGCATAACCGCAGTGCTGAGCCAGGGTTTCATGAAGTATTTTTATGCTTCGCTTGCTTTCACATACACAGACAATAATTCCAATGCCGAAATATATGATTATGAACGGACATCGTATACTTTGAGTTTAGGCTGCCGCTTCTGATGATGGAGGAACATATGAAAAAATATATATCAGTTTCATTGGCTGCATTTTCGATTCTGCTTCTTTTCTTTTCTTTATCAGCGGTGGCTGCCGGAGTCCCGCGCGGAAGATCAGCTGCTCCGGGTCTTATTCCCGATGAACTCAAGTCGATGCAGATTGAGGATTATTTTGTTGGATCAGGAGGAAATTCTGTTGGTTCGATTCAGAATGCGACAGGCCATGTGGTTGTGGTTCATAAGGATGCAAAGAGCGCCTATTTTGCAGCGACAGGAGATGCCGTTTATCAGCAGGATGTTTTTTATACTCTGAAGGATTCCAGATGCCGCATCAAGTTTTCCACAGAAGATATCATAACGATGGCTGAGAACAGCAAGGTGATTGCTGATGAAATAGTTGACGATCAGATTTCGAAAAAGAAAAGTTCAGTTATAAGCATGCTTAAGGGCAAGGCCATGTTTTACGTGGTGCGTCTCTTTAAGTACAAAACAGTTTCTGCATCTGTTAAGACTCCGACTGCGGTTATGGGGGTGAGGGGAACCAAGTTCGGCGTTGAGGTACGAAAAGTCGGCGAGAAGGTCGCCGATCTTTCGGATAAAAGCTTTATTTATCTTGCACAGAATGAGCCGGGTAATTTTGAAACGGTAGTTTATGGTTTTGAGGGCACAGTTGATGTAACCTCGACCATCGACGGAGGCACGCAGACTGTCGGGGCAGGTGAGACTCTTGTTATTGACAATCTTGGCGCAGGCAATGTTGAACCGACAGATCCTGCTACGGCCAACCAGTTTCTTGGGGCAACCGAAGGCGGTGGCGGAGGTGGAGGCGGCTCCGGTAGTTCAGGCGGAGGCGGAACAGGCGAAGGCGGGACAGGTGAAGGCGGAACGGGCGGAGGCGGTGAGACCGGGGATGCCGGAGATACAAACGATACCGGCTCTGAAGAGATAGCCCAGGCCCTGACGGCACTGACGGTTGAAACGCAAGTAGTATCAGGCACCAGAGTAGGCTATTTTTCGGCTCTCCTTGCAAGATTTGACGGAACTTCCGTTTACCTGGCCGATGTTTATACCAATTTATCCCGAAGCGATTTCAACAGCGGCTCGGTTAGCGGAAATTCCATAGTAAATCCAGTAGGATTCATCTCCGCCACAGATACCGGCTCGGATCAGACGACCTATGTGTCGCGGATCAAGACTGAAGAGGGCGGCCCTTTTGACAGCGGCGATCTTGGCACTACACGTGAAATGGATAATCCTACGGTCACTCCCGGTTGGCCAACTGATGACAGGCTGGGCGAGAACAGCTATATGGAATGGGGATTCTGGGCAATGTCGAGATGGGTGCCATTGACTTTCCCGTCATATGCCGTTACCGACCGGGCCTATTATATAGAAGGTCTGGTAACGCCGGATGCTGCGGTTGCGAGGTCAGGCGCTTACACCTACGCCGGTTCTGCCTGGGGAACCTACTTTGACGGGAATGGCGGAAAAGACATGGTTGGTTTTTTTACCAGTGAAATAAACATGACGGCCAAAACGGTGACGGATTTTGATATGTCGGTATCAGGAGGAGGCCGTTCCGCATTCATTGGCAACGCTTCAGGCAGTTTTATCGGGTCAAGCGGTGAGTTTAAAATTACGGGAGGGACTTGGGAGTTAAGCAATCAGTCAACTTTCAATGCTGTTAGCAGATCCTGTACCGGATCGCTCTTCGGTCCGAATGCCGAACATATGGGAGGAGCCTGGGCGATGGATGCAGGAAATAACAACAACGCAGCGGTCGGCATTTTTGTCGGTGACAAAGGTGGCGCGCCGATAACTCCTGCTATGCCGCCTGTAATTCCTTAACCAATTCCTCCGGGAGGATTCTGATCGAGAGGAATGCCGGGGTATTGGAGCACATGCGCTCCGATACCCCGACAAATAAAATATGGCCGGGTCTATTTCGTCTTTATCGTATATGCCCCGTTCCAGTCTTTTGCGGGCGGATTAATTTTATATTCATTGCAGCGGGCCAGCATTGTTTTGCCTGGCCCGTCGTTTATCGTGATGTCTAGCGCTGATATGAATTGCTTTATGGCAAGATCCCAGTTGCTCTTTCTGTATGCCTCAAGCCCTTTTGCGTAACTGTCGAAAGTTCTGCGCATACCGTCATCCACATCTTCCGGATGCCCTACGAGTTCATATATGGTGACAGGCTCGTTTCTTCCCACCAGGTTCACCGAGTCTATCTCACGAGTCACTATTCCGTTTCCAGCCGCGGCAAATGTAGAATCGCTTATCATCGAGTAAATGCCGTAAATCTTGTTTACTCCCTCAAGTCTTGCCGCGATGTTTACCGTATCTCCCATCATCGTATAATCCATCCGGTTTTTTGATCCCATGTTCCCGACAACGGCGTTACCGCTGCAAAGGCCTATGCGCATCTTAAGGCCGGGCTTCTCCTCCTGTTTCCATTTTGTCCTGAGAGTCACCAGCCTTTTCTGCATCTTGATGCACGCCCTGCACGCGACTTCAGCGTGGTTCGGCAGGTCGTTGGGGGCTCCGAAAAAGGCTATGATCGCGTCGCCTTCGAATTTGTCTACTGTTCCCTCGAATTCGAGGATGATATCGGTCATTTCAGTAAGAAATTCATTTAAAAGATCAACCAGCTCTTTAGGGGAGAGAGTCTCTGATATGCCTGTAAAACCCTGGACATCTGAAAAAAAAGCGGAAATATCCCGTTCCTGTCCGCCGAGATCGAGTTTTTCAGGTGAATCGATGAGCTGCTTTACTACTGAAGGAGCAAGGTATGTTGAGAACGCGTCCCTTATAAATTTTTTCTGTTTGGATTCGGCTATGTATCTGAATAGTGTGATACCGACATAGACGATTATCATGACCGAAAGAGGATAGACCAGGTTAAATATCCATCCTTTTCCGGAAAAAAGGTACTGGCACATAATAATATATCCGAAAAATAAAAATAATGATGCTGCCGCGCCTGCCAGGACATTGGTTCTGGGAATTATTATTCCAAGAAACAGCCCGGCAATAATTATTGCGAATATATCGAAAATATTTGCCCAGCTCGGATAGAACATAAGGTCTTTGCCGAGAATACTGTCTATAACATTTGCATGGATTTCAAGACCGGAGAACACATTTGAAAACGGGGTTACCCTGAGGTCATATACCCCTACGGCGGTGGCCCCTATAAGGACAATCTTGTCTTTTATAAGATTTGTATCTGCTTCGCCTTTCAAAATGTCGGTTACTGGAATATGCGGAAAAGTTTTTCCGGGCCCCCTGTAGTTGATTATTATCCTTCCGATCTCATCGGTCGGAATTGACATATTCCCGATTTTTATTTCACCGACGCCGTATTCGTACAACTGTACAGAGGGCTGGCTGTCAAGAAATGCGCCCGCGGCGATAATGGTGAGAGGAGCATAAATAGACTCCCTGCATTTAAGAACTGCCGGAAGCCATCTTACGACCCCATCCTCATCCGGGAACATGTTGAAATACCCTGAATAATTGCTTGTTTCCGAAATGATTTTAATGTTTGACTGGGGAGAATAAGTTTTGATGAGCGGGATATTTTTAGCCGATTCAGATGAATAGGAGACGGCCTTGTATTCCGAACTCTGAACATTGTTCTGGTGCATGCGGATTTCTTTTTCATCGATATGTCCGGCCGATGCTTCATCGGTCTGGAAAAAATAGCCGAGGACGACTTTTGCTTTTGAGTTGCGTATTGCATTCGCAAGAAGCCTGTCATTGTCCGTATGGAATTTAAGATCCTCAAGATATTTATCCAATGAAGGATTTAACTGGCTGAGATCTCTAATTTTTTTCTGAATTTCTTCTATTGCTCTGACGGTGCTCTTTTCATCGGCTTCAAGAAACCCGATATCGAAAACGATTACTTTAGCTCCGGCATTTGAAAGCCTGTTGACAAGTTCCGCCATTTTTGATCTGGGCCAGATCCATTTGCCTTCTTTTGCGATGCTTTTTTCGTCTATGACGGCAAGAACGACATCTGAAGTTGTAGGTATATTTCCTCTTGATTTGAATCTCAAATCTATGGTTTTTAATTCCATGAGATCCAGAAAAGGAATACCGTACAAGTAGGAGAAAGTTACTATAATTACAGATATGATTGAGATGATGACAGGGTTGAACTTTAATTTATTTTGAAAAAGAGGCATAAATATTATCCGTTTCGAGCAACTCCGGTTTATTATTCTATCCCGAACAGTATTTTATAACAATACGTTAACATCGCGGAAAAGTCAATATTCCGGTTCGGTTCCTTTTCTGTAAAGAGCAGTTGAAACGGTCTTTGATTCGTATGATGCCGGAAGGCCCGTCGCTGGATCTATGTTTACACTGACTACTCCGTCAGGCACATTAAAGGCCTCGTCCTGTTTGTTTGCAAGGGCTTTTGACATGAAATTGATCCATACAGGGAGCGCCGCTTTTGCCCGATTACTATAAAGATTTGGTTTCCGGTCTCTGGTTTTTCTCTTTTAACCAGAAACCAGTAACTATGAATCAAAAACCTATGTCTTTTTTATCGCCTTCCTTGTACTTGGCCAAAATTGGATGTTCTCCAAAGGTCTCTATTCGATTATGTTTTGTTGACTATCATGCAAAGTAATTATAATTATTATCATTAATATTCATTCTATTTGAGGAAGGAGACGAATCAATGACACATCACGATAATCATAATCATCACAACCA
>JAHJRK010000288.1 GCA_018830925.1 Pseudomonadota bacterium | reverse complement strand
TCTTTCATCTTTAGCGGATCCTTTTGAAGCTTCTTTTTCTACATCGCTGTTGTTATCAACGGGAACAGATTCTGTTTTGTCAATTTCCTGTCCGTGCACAATTTCTGCCTTATCCACAGCTTCTTTTTCATTTATATCTTCAAAAGCTTTTTTCACCTCGGTCAAATTGGATTCAACTTCCATTGTTTCCTTAAATTCATTGGTAGCTTTTTTTAATTCCCCAAACATTCGTCCGAAGGTTTTTGCAAGATCCGGAAGTTTTTCGGGACCAATAACAATAAGTGCTATAACTGCTATGACAATCAGTTCCGGCATTCCGATGCCAAACATGTTTTTTTCTCCCCAACAAAGGTGTTTGCTACTTCTCTTATAATCACGGAGCTTTTTTCAGTACCGATATTACGGCAAATAGTCAAGACCGAATAAAATAGACAGGACAGGCATTCTCTGATGCTTAGGAGTCGTTACGAAATAGCAGTTATTTTCTTGACCATTTCGTTGCGACTCCTTATGCCGTTCTTTCAATTTAACATGATGGTGCGGTTATTCTATTCTAACGGCTTAATCATTATTCGGATAGGGTTTTAGAATCAGAAAATACAAATTCCCCATATGCCGCATATTGCCTGCGGCAACTTCGGCATACTTTCCGTTTCCCCAGTAAATGTCGGCCCGGCCCGGCCCTATAATTTTACCTCCCGTATCCTGATTTAAAACAAATTTGCTGTTTTTTATCCATCCTGTGATCTCTCCGCTTCCGCCAGCCACAGGCTTTTCAGTTTCAATATATACAAGCCCGGCCGGAGGAAAGATGCGTCTGTCCAAAGCGACAGATCTTTCCGGTGTAAGTTTTACGCCCAGGTATCCCAACGGCCCGTCTTCTTCCGTTTTAAAGAAAACATAGCTTGTATTGTAATTCAAAATATCCTGAACCTCTTCGGGATTGGAATCTAAATATGCACGGATCCTTTGCATGGACATTTCGGACTGCGGGATGATTTTTTTCTGTATCAGAAGAGTACCAATCATTTTAACTGGGTGCCCGTTTTGAGCATGATAATGAATATTTATCGTCTCGCCATTATCGAGAAGAATCTTTCCGGAACCCTGATACTGAAGAAAAAAAAGATCTATCGGGTCTTTAACCCAGGCAAGAACAGGCGCCTTGCCGTCAAGTATTCTTCCTGTTTCAATCTCTTTCCTGTCATAATACGGAACAACCGTTTCCCCGGTATATCTTCCTGTTATTTTCTCCCCCGCATATTTCCGAGAAAATAACGAAAGATCTATTGAAATGAGATCCGGCGGAGTTCCATAGACAGGATATTTATATGTGTCGCTCTTTAAAAGGCTTCCTTCCAGAAAGGGTTCATAATATCCAGTAAAAAGAACCTCTCCGCTTCCGTTGCTTCCAGTTGATTTATAGACATAATAATTTTCATTGATGTATTTTCTTAATTCATCAGCAGAAGGTTTTTTTTCTGTAAACTCAAGAAATTTAACCAAAGAATCGACCATATGAGTTGTTTCATATACATCCTGTCCGAACTTAAATTTCATATTTTTTGGTCTTTTCTTAAGATATGAAAGACTTTGCTGTGTGCTGTCCGAGAGATTGACATAATTTGTGTCGTCAACAAACCCGGGGTATTCGGAAACCGACAATTTTTCAAACACCGGGATCTCTTCCGGCGGTCTGAGAATTATCGGGGCACATCCGCATACCAGTGCTACCAAAAAAATACAGATCAGCAAAAGAGACGGTTTGACACGCCCGGCTGCTTTTGAACTATTTATGGCAAGCTGATTCATAATTCTCTGTTGGAATCTATTTCTTTTTTGTTCTGACAAATTTACCGCTTTTTCCACCATCTTTTTCAAGAAGGCTTATATTTGAAATGACAATTTCCCTGTCGTATGACTTGCACATATCATATATCGTCAAAGCTGCAACCGAAACCGCGGTCAGAGCCTCCATTTCAACTCCGGTCCGGCCAATAAGCCTGACGGAGGCCTCTATTCTAATATTGTTTGCAGATTCATCAGGATAAAAATCAATCGCTACATGGGTTAAATTCAAAGGATGGCACATCGGTATAAGGCCTGATGTGTTTTTCGCGGCCATGATTCCGGCAATCCGCGCAGTTTCAATGACATTTCCTTTTTTCACCTTCCGGTTCTTTATCATCTTGAAAGTAGCCGGTTTCATGTAGACAATTCCCTGTGCGACGGCAGTCCTGTTTGTCGGCTCTTTTTCAGTTACATCAACCATCCGCACACGCCCTTTTTCATCAATATGAGTAAAAGAAGGCATTAAATGATTCCTCCCGGTTTACAGTAATAGTTTACGCCTGCAATTGACTTTTTGTTGACACATTACAAATAAAACTCGGTTTTTTTTGTTACGGTTGTTTTAATTGCATTAAGAGTATCCTTCAGAGTCATAATCACATTTTCACGGATATCTCCTGCAACAACAAGAAGCATGACATCGTCTCCTACAGAAAGTTCTTTATTGTCCGCAATCTCAACGAGTATCTCGACAATTCCCGGTCTCTTTTTATTTTTATCTATAATCTTCTTTAATTTTGTGTGATTGACCGCGATTTTAAGCCCCGATACTTTGCGCCCGTCACGGGATGTTCCTCTTACTACCCCGTTGTGGCATAATATCATCCCAACCCTGTTATAATCAGGATGCTTTTTTATTTTATTAATCAGTATTGACTGATTCATATTTATTCTCCGCTTGCATTAATAACAGCAACTATTAACCTGTTTTAATCTCTTTTGCCTTTTCAAGTGAAGATGGGTTATTGACATTAAAAAAAGATGTCAATTCCGGATCATTTGCCCGTAATTCGTTGTCTGATAACTTTCTGACACGAACCTTGTTGAAAAATTTTTGAATTTTATATTCCTGATTATCAAGCTGATTTTCTATCTGTTTCAAACATCTTTTTGAATAAACGGCACAAAGAGGCTCTATTCCTGCAGAAGTTTCGGGAATAATTATGTCTATTTGCGGTTCAACAGCGCAAAGAATGGTTTCGATCAGCTCTTTTTTTAAGAAGGGGGTGTCACAGGCCGTAATAAAAGAATGAGAGCTGGTTGCATAAAAGAGTCCGGCATGGATGCCTGTAAGAGAACTTCTTGCAGGATAAATGTCCGTCACAATTTTCAGATCCCAGCCAAGATATTTTAACGGATCGTTTGTAACCAGAATTATTTCTTCAAAAAGCTCTCTGAAAACATCGTAAATATTATCAAGAATTCGTTTATTCCCGATCTGAATAAAGGCTTTATTGGCGCCCGAAAAGCGGGAATTAAGCCCGCCTGCCAGTATTATGCCGGAATAAGGTGAAAGCATACAATATTGCCCTTCATACAACGTATCTGTCAATAAATTGGCTTATTATCCGTAAAAAGTAATATGCGAATGGCTTTGAGCTTTTTGGGAAAGTGAGCATATCGGGACTTTTTACGAAACCATCATCATGAATCCACATTAGATAAAATATTATGTAAAATCAAGGCTATTCGAACAGGCATTAACCGGA
>JAHJRK010000287.1 GCA_018830925.1 Pseudomonadota bacterium | reverse complement strand
TTTATCTGTCCGCACCCCAGAGAGACATCTCTCATAAACAAGGAAGAAAGTCCTTTTAAGATATTCAATGATGTTTTACCTGCTCCGATATCAATTAAAGCAATAGTTTCATCTTTTGCGTCATAATTGAATTCAAATATATTTTGCAGAGCGAAGGCCTCCACATCTATTATGCACGGATTTAGTCCGGCCATATTAACAAGGTTAATATATTCACTTACCGTTTCTTTTTTTGCGGCAACAAGGAAAACACTCATCTGATTCGGATTATTTTCATTCTCTCCGAGAATTTGAAAGTCAAGATTCACATCGCTTATGTCAAAAGGAATATATTGCTCAGCCTCGAACTGTATAGTTTCCTGCAGCTTGCGTTCATCCATTATTTGAACATTAATTTTCTTTACAATAACAGAAAATCCGCCTATCGATACTGCAACATTATGTTCCTTCAATTTGTTCGCTTTGAAGAGCTGGCGGATATAATCTGCAACAGACTCATGATCGTTAATTGCACCATCTTCAATTAACCCTGGGGGGATGTCGATCATGCCGAATTTTTCCAGACGACGCCCTTTTTTCGTTTCAACAACCTCACCCGCTTTAAGGGTTCTTGACCCGATATCCAAGCCTATAAGATGATTTTTACTGCCGAATGCCATGAGAAACTCTCAATCGTCAAATATTTTGTCTTTATCCGAAAGATTAAAACCCATAGCCAGTATAATCTTTCGTTTCGTCTCCATCCGACAAGGCATACCCTCTTCGATCCGCGAAATGGTAATTGGAGACACGTTTGCCTCTCTAGCAAGCTCTGCCTTGCTCATCATAAGAGATTCTCTAATTTTTTTTAAAGAATTCTTTCCCATTAATCAGACACCCTGCTTATTTTTTAAAAAGTAACTGAGTTTTTGTTTTGTAAATTACACCTTATTTTGTACATGTCAAGCAAATTATATATAATTTATATATAATTATGCCTACATACATCATATTGTGTTTCTTTGTTAAACCATAACAATATATTGTATGGTAAAATCATTACTTCCATTTTTTTATTCACATTTAATAATAAATTTTACACAATAATTGATAGTTATTTCATACACTGATAGTTTCTGTTTTCGTTGTACATATCACTTCTTCTTCCCCTTCGCTTCTTTTCTTACATTCGATAACTATGGCTTCTTACACAAGTTCTATATTTCTCTTTTGTAAGTTATCCATATTTAAAACATATCCTCTATCCCTATAATTGAAGCTCCCCGCAGCAAGCTACGGTGCGCTTTAGGCGGATTCTACCGCAGAGAATAGCGTAAGTTTTTAATTCGATCGCTAACCCCATCACAAGCAATGGGAAATGCGATAGCTGTTTCGGTTCAATATTTTAATTTGTTTAATGCATCCAGTATGGGCTGTGCCTCTTTCCTGTACTCGGGAGGAATCATAAGTATTTTCAAATGATGGTTTTTTATAAGAACAGATGATGGATTGATCATTTTTGACGATAATAGATTTTCACGATTTTCTGCATTTTCCAAAAAAAGCAAAACATCCGTCAGGTTGCCGGAAAACCCTCCTGCATCAACATGTTCTATTACCTGCAAGAATATATTATTCACAGTCAGCACAAAATCATCAACTGTCGCGCTTCCGTTTTCAGAACAGTTTATAGTTGAAATAAAACACCTGCAGCCAAAAGGCCTGTACTGATAAACAGAACACTCTTTATCAGCCAATAGTGGACATTCGCCTGCTGACGTGTTTTCTTCTTCAGGAAAATCTCCTTCTTCCATGCAAAGCTCTGCCATCTCGTTGATTGTTATTTTGGGCCGGAACCCCGCTTGTTTATCAGATTCTTTTATCTTTCCAAAAAGATCCCCTTTACCTTTTGCTAAAATGCCTTCTGCCACTCTATAGCCTTCAATGGTTGTCATGGTGACACTTCTTGTGCAGCAGAGGCAGCAATGCTTTTTACAGGCAATATCCATAGTAACTGAAAAATCGTTATAAATATTATATATTTTCTCAAGTACCGTAAGCTTTGAGTTCAGATCCATTCATATCTCCCGAAATAGAATTTTAAAAAACCGTTCCTTTCTGTATCAGCATATGCTTGAGTTGTTCAATATGTTTCGTGGCATTCGAACCCTTGAGCTCTCAAATCCCCTACGATCACTAACTAACAGTCATGCCCGGAGTGGGCACAACGAAGCACGAGAATACAGGAGCCGGAATATCCATGGTATTTTTTTCTTCTGTATTCTGTATTCTGACTTCTGTATTCTCATATAAAATTTTGAGATGATCTCAATATGTATTAAACGTCTTGACTTAAACACTCCTAGTCGTTATTTTCGATAAATATCAAACTATTTAAACTATTCCCAGTCAGGGGGTCATATGAAAAGCAGAGTCTATTTTACTGATTTAAGAGCAACACATAAAGAAAACCTCTTAAAAAAGATCGAAAAGCTTACCGAAGCTGCCGGTCTTTCAAAAACTGTCAGCAAAAGGGATCTTGTTGCTGTAAAAATTCACTTTGGCGAAATGGGTAATACAGCTTTTATACGCCCTGTATTCTTACGCAAAATAGTTGAATCTGTTAAAGCAACAGGAGGAGTTCCTTTTCTTACCGACGCAAACACTCTGTATTCAGGAACACGCAGTGATGCGCCTCATCATCTCACAACAGCCACACAAAAC
>JAHJRK010000286.1 GCA_018830925.1 Pseudomonadota bacterium | reverse complement strand
TTGAAAGCAAAGGGATGAAGGATCTTCTGAAAAGGGTTATCCCTGAAAACTTTGATGACATAACCGCTCTTGTTGCTCTTTACAGGCCCGGTCCCATAGAAAGCGGAATGATAGACGATTACGTGGAAAGAAAGCACGGGCGGCGATCCGTAGAATATCCGGTTCCGGAGTTAGAGCCTATCCTGAAGGAGACTTACGGTGTTATTGTCTACCAGGAACAGGTAATGAAGATCGCGGGCGTTCTGGCCGGATATTCGATGGCTGAGGCCGACGATCTCCGCAAGGCGATGGGCAAGAAGATCGCAGAGATCATGGCGGCGCAGAGGGAGCGTTTTGTGAGCGGAGCGGTTGCACACGGTGTACAGAAGGAAGATGCCGACAAACTATTTTCCCTAATTGACAAATTCGGCGGCTACGGGTTCAACAAGTCTCACAGCGCTGCATACGCTCTTATTGCGTACCAGACCGCGTTTTTAAAGGCGCATTATCCGGTTGAGTTCATGGCCTCGCTTTTAACCAGTGAAATGAATTCCACCGACAGCGTGGTGAAATTCATAGCCGAATGCGGCAGCCACGGAATACCGGTTCTTCCTCCTGATATAAATGAAAGCGATAGAGAATTTTCCGTTATCGGCACGAAAATAAGGTTCGGCCTTGTGGCGGTCAAGAACGTTGGCGAAGGAGCGATTGAGACGGTTATTGAGGCACGAAATGAGAAAAAATTTTCCTCACTGTTCGATTTTTGCGAACGGGTTGATCTGAAAAAAGTAAACAAGCGCGTCATAGAGAGCCTCATAAAGTGCGGAGCCTTCGATTCGACAGGCGATTACCGCTCAAGGATGACGGCTTCTCTGGATGATTCCGTAGAATACGGACAGAGGGTACAGAGGGAAAAAACAGGGCCCCAGATTGGCCTGTTCGGGGCAGCAAAGGAAAATGAAACTGCCAGGGATCTTCCGCGCATGCCTGAAATAGACGAATGGGAAGAAAAGGATCTCCTTGCCTTTGAAAAGGAATATCTCGGTTTTTATATAACGGGGCACCCGCTGAACAAGCATGAAGAACTCCTTTCTAAATTTACAAATGCCGACTCTCTTACAATTAAAGATATGAAGGACGGCGAAATTGTGAGATTCGGGGGAATTATAGTAAACTCGAGAATTATTCAAACAAGAAAGGGTGATACAATGGCATATGTTGTAACGGAAGATATGCACGGGAGCATTGAAACCACCGTTTTCCCTTCCGTTTATTCCTCGGTCAGCGCTCTTCTTGTCGGTGAGAGACCTGTTATTGTCCAGGGCAGGATACAGAAGGATGAAAAATCGCTGAAGGTGCTTGCAGATACCCTGGTTCCTCTTGAAAAGGCCGAGGAGATATGGACTGCCGAAATACATTTCAACATTGATGTAACTTTATCAGGCAGGGAATCCCTGTTGAAACTTAAAGAGATTTTGATGAACCATCCGGGTGTAACGAAAGGGTTTATCCATTTAAGAAATCCGGATAAATCGGATGTGGTGATAGCTCTTCCCGATAACATGAAAATAAAACCAGGTATTCGGCTTACAAGGGAAGTAAACGCATTCCTGGGATACGGGGCCGTTTTTACAGTTTGCGCCCCGGTCGAAAATCATGTGAGGAAAAACAATAATTATTACAGAAAAAACGGAAAGGCTTAAAGAGGATATGCCTGATGCAAAATACAGTATATACCCTGTTCTTCTTGCCGGTGGAACGGGGACCCGTCTCTGGCCGGTTTCAAGGGAGCTTTACCCGAAACAGCTTGTCAGATTCATCGGCGATTATTCGCTGGTCCAGAGTACCATAAAGAGGCTTGAGCCCGTTCTTGATATCGGGAAGGTAAGGATAGTCTGTGCGAAAGAGCATTTCCATGAAACCGCAAGGCATATGGAAGGAATAGGCGTTCGCTCAGACGGCAGGATCATATGCGAACCGTGCGGGAAAAATACCGCGCCTGCCGTTTTGCTTGCACTTCTTGATATCCTGAAAGCTGAAAAAGATGCGGTTATATGCGTTTTTCCTGCCGACCATGTAATAAAAAACATATCGCTTTTTCACGACAGGCTCAAGTCGGCCATAAAACTTGCCGAAGAGGGCTATATTGTCACATTCGGCATAAAACCCCATTACCCTGAAACCGGATACGGGTACATAGAAGGAGGCAGCGAGGTCTCATCGGGCGGATGCCTTATCAAAAGATTTGTCGAAAAGCCGGACAGGGAGACCGCCGAACGGTATATCAGTGCCGGAAATTTTTACTGGAACAGCGGTATGTTCGCATTCAGGGCCGGAATCATGTTACAGGAATTCAAAAGATATCAGCTCTCACTTTATGAAAAAATGGCAAAGATTGCATCAGGAAAAAGGCATCTCACAAAACGAAACTACGAGAAGCTCGATAATATCTCCCTTGATGTGGCAATAATGGAGAAGACAAAAAAAGGAGTGGTTCTTCCTTCCGATTTCGGGTGGAGCGATATCGGCTCCTGGAAATCACTGTATGATTTTCTTCCTAAAGACGAAAAGAACAATGTTATTGACGGCGATGTGGTGGCGGAGAATACCAAAAACTGCTTTATAATGGGACGACAGAGGCTTATTGCCGTGAACAGCCTTGAAAACGTGGTAGTTGTTGAAACACCGGACTCGGTTTTTGTTTCGGATATGGATAACAGCAGGGATGTTAAGAATATCGTCGCAAGGCTCAAGCAGAAAAAACGTAAAGAATACCAGCAGCACAGGACGATCCATTACCCGTGGGGGAGTCTTACCCTTCTTGAGCAAAAAGATGATTTTACGGTTACAAGCCTTGTCATATATCCCGGTTCATTATATAAAATGAAAAATCCGCATGACAGTATCAGGCAGATTATCGCGGTTTCAGGTGCGGTGAATATTGAATCAGGGAAAAGAGTACGCTCTCTTGTCAGGGGGAAGGCCGCCGTTATTTCAGCAAGCGGGTTTATTCCGATCATGAATAAGGGAAATGAGCCGGCCGAGATTATTTGCGTTGAGATGGGATGCAAGGCGTGAGGGGTTGAAAACGGAATATCGAATATCGGACATCGAATATCGAGGAACTAAACATTGAATCCCGAACCACGAACAACGATATTCGATGTACTATGTACGATATTCGGGCAATAAACCATAAACTCCGCCTGAGGCGGACCTTCGGCAAACAGGATCATTAATTATGAAAGTACCTCTTCTTGATTTAAAAGCGCAGTATAGAACAATTAAAGATGAAATTATGGATGTGACTGCCAATATATTCGAAAGCCAGTATTTTATATTGGGGCCACATGTAGAGATACTAGAAAAGGAGATAGCCGAATACTGCTCAGTAAGATATTCGCTTGGGGTATCATCAGGCACCGATGCGCTCCTTATTGCGCTTATGGCTGCAGGAATAGGTCCAGGGGACAGCGTTATCACCACGCCGTATACATTTTTTGCAACGGCAGGCTCGGTTGCACGCGTCGGGGCAAAACCGGTTTTTGCCGATATTGACCCTGACACCTATAATATCTCGCCGGATAAAATATCGGAGATTGTCTGTTCAATGAAGGCCGTAGAACGCGCTCGTCTCAAGGCGATAATGCCGGTGCATCTTTACGGGCAGTGCGCAGATATGGATCCCATCCTTGATATAGCCAAAAAATTCAATCTTCTTGTAATTGAAGACGCGGCACAGGCCATAGGTTCTGAGTATAAAGGGATGCGCGCCGGTTCAATGGGCAGCTTCGGTTGTTTTTCTTTTTTCCCTTCGAAAAACCTCGGCGCTTTCGGGGATGGCGGCATAGTTACCGCTAAAGCTGCCACATTTTATGAAAAACTTCATATACTTCGCGTTCACGGCTCTCATCCCAAATACTATCACAGGTATATCGGCGGCAACTTCAGGCTTGACGCCATCCAGGCTGCGGTTGTTTCGGTCAAGCTGAAACATCTTGACGACTGGACAGGGGCACGTCAGAAAAACGCGGAAAGATACGCAAAGCTTTTCAGGGAAGCTGGCCTTGATGAAAAGATAAAACTTCCTGTTCAAAAAGAGAGCCGGCATATTTTCAATCAGTTTGTAATAGAAGTTCCGGAAAAAAGGGATGATCTTAGAAGCCATTTAAACAATGCCGGAATAGGAAATGAGGTTTATTACCCTGTTCCGCTTCATCTTCAGGAATGTTTCGCATACCTTGGATACAGAGAAGGCGATATGCCGGTTTCTGAGAATGCCGCCCTGCGCACGGTTGCATTGCCCATTTACCCGGAGCTTACGGAAGATATGCAGACCTACGTTGTTGAGAAGATAAGAGAATTCTATATGATGTGAATGGTCTGAAACGATAAAAGACACAGAGACACAAAGGCACAAAGCGAATATCGAAGTACGGAGTACGAATATCGAAGTACGAACCAGAGACCGGTTATAACTATCAGTCCCGGTGATCCTGATATCTGGAATCTTACCCGCCAAGTCGCAAATTGAACCGAAACAGCGAGTGCATTCCCCACTCTTAATGACGGGGAGCATCAATTTCCCCAAATGTTTGACCGATAATATAAAAGGGAAGTATCGTGTTAAAATAAAATAAGCCCGGAAGCGCAGATTTACTGATTAACACCGAGTGGGGTATTCCTCACGATGGATTAACAAAAGGGGAAGCAAAAAGCAGAAACATGCTGCTTTTTCATGAATAGCAGGAAAATACTTTAAGAGTCTTTTTGAGAACTGGTTGGCATTGTGATATTTGATGACAATGCCGGAAACTGTGAATCGCAATTGTTATTGGTCTATAAATAGGTTGATATGGCTTTTATCGCTATGCGTGACGTGTGCTGGGGCTTTGGTAACGCTCCTTTACTCGAAAATGTTAATCTTCAAATCGAAAAGGGTCAGCGTATCTGTCTGCTGGGCCGAAACGGCGTGGGCAAGTCTTCCCTGCTCAAGCTTCTATGCAACACCATTCTGCCCGACAGCGGCGATATCTGGCGTCAGCAGGGTATCACCATCGCGATCCTGGAACAGGAGGTGCCTTCCGGATCCGATGGCACGATCTTTGAGGTGGTAGCTCTGGGTCTCGGTGAAAAGGGGAAGGCGCTGGCCGAACACAACCGCATCTGCAAACTGCTTGAGGCTGAAAGCAGCAACAACCACTTCCAGAGGAGGGATTCGCTGCGGCAGTTAATGGACACTCACGGCGGGTTGACGGTATTAAAAAATACCATAGAAAGCGCCTTGTCCCGGACAGGTCTTGATCCTGAAAGCAGGTTCTCCGACCTTTCCTCAGGTATGAAGCGGCGAACGCTTTTCGCCCGCGCCCTGGCTCAGGAACCCGACCTGCTTTTGCTGGATGAACCCACTAACCATCTGGACATCGATGCCATCATCTGGATGGAAGAGTATATCCTGCGCCATGTAAAGACCCTGCTTTTCATTACTCACGACCGTGCTTTTTTAAAACGGATAGCCACACGCATTATAGAGCTGGACAGGGGCCGCCTGACCTCCTACGACTGCAACTATGACACCTACATAAAACGCAGGGAAGCCTCATTTGAAGCCGAAGTGCAGCAAAACCGGGTGTTCGATAAAAAACTTTCCCAGGAAGAGGTCTGGATCAGGCAGGGTGTCAAGGCCCGCCGCACTCGCAACGAAGGCCGCGTCCGGGTACTGCAGCAATTACGGGCGGAAGCCATGGCTCGCCGCGCAAAGACAGGTAATGTCCGGTTGGAACTCCAGAAAGCGGAAAGGAGCGGCCGGCTGGTTATCGAAGCCCAAGCAGTAAACCATTCCTACGGACAAACCTCCATTGTCCGGGACTTTTCCACCTCCATAATGCGAGGGGACAAGATCGGCGTCATCGGCCCCAACGGTTCGGGAAAAACCACGCTGCTCGGTATTCTGTTAAAAGAGATCACTCCTGACAATGGTACTGTACGTCATGGCACACAGCTTCAGGTGGCCTATTTTGACCAGCTCAGAGCTCAGTTGGACGAGCGGAAAACCGCGGTTCAAAACATCGGTGAGGGGAACGATTTTATCATCTTCAATGGTCAGAAACGCCATGTGATAAGCCATCTGCAGGATTTTCTCTTTTCCCCGCAAAGATGCCGCCTGCCGGTTCATGTGCTTTCCGGCGGAGAGCGCAACAGGCTGCTGCTTGCCAGGCTCTTTGCAAAACCAGCCAATGTTCTGGTGCTGGACGAACCCACAAACGATCTGGATGCCGAGACTCTGGAGCTTCTTGAGGAACTTCTATTCGAATATAAAGGGACCCTTCTGCTGGTCAGTCATGACCGGGCTTTTTTAAATAACGTTGTAACCAGCACCATTGTATTTGAAGGCCAGGGGCTTGTGACCGAATATGCCGGAGGATACGATGACTGGCTGATGCAAAGGGCCAAGACTGTGGAGATGCCGCCCGAAAAAAAAGAGGCCAAAAAAGTCCGGCTGCCCCAGCCATCCTCTAAGCCAAGGAAGCTCGGGTTTAAGCAATCGCGGGAACTCTCGGAACTGCCACGCAGGATCAACGAACTTGAATCCGAGCAAAAAGCTCTTCACGCGGCCATGTCCGATCCTTTCTTCTACAAAAAAAGCAGAGAGGAGATCGCTGTACTTCAAAAACGCCTCACGGAAGTGGAACAGGATATTGAGGCGAACTATCTTCGCTGGGAGATACTCGAAAGCCTTGAACCCCAATAGCAAGCGCATTCCAAGCGGCTTGCTGCGGATTAAAGCCAAAGGATCTGTTGCTAACATTTTCCTCCATGGAGTTTTCCATCGTAAAGACGGCCATTCATTGTTTTCATGAACTTATCAAGGGAAATTGACTCTTGTTTTAAAAAGCCCTTAGCCGGCAAATCACCATTATTTACCATTTCTACAACCGCGCAGGCAGAGGCGGCAGTGGTCCATGAAATAGCCCTCCACGTGCGACCGGCTATTTCCATCGGGTAATACGCTTTGACAAATTCATCACGGGACAAAGACCTTCTTTTCCATCCTTCAACCGAAACATGAATATATACAACGTCCTCTTTTACAGGTGGTTTGGCATTGACCAGTATTTCACCGGTTCTTATTCTGTCCTGACGCATAAGGAGTTCGTGGAAAATAAAATTCATGAGTTTGGAATGACCCGGATACCGAATCGTCTTGTAGTCCAGGTTTTCGACCCTTCCATTATAGGTTTCGCACATGCTGCCAATCCCCCCGGATGTAGTGAAGGCTTCCAGCTGTACACCATTGATTACAATAGTTTCCAGCCACTCCAGCGGAGATACGAATTTCCTGTGACCGTCTTCTATTACCTCGCAGTCATTAAGATATTCGTTCACAACCCCTTCGGGTGACCAGTTGAAGGCATATCCAAGAAGGCCGGTAGGATGTTGCGGCAGAGCGCCAACACGAAGCTTTATATTTCGGATTTTTTCAAAGGCTTCGGCAAGAGATGCTCCGGCAATGGCAATAAAACCCGGAGCAAGGCCGCACTGGGGTGCCATAATTGCCCTGGCATTTTTACTCATCTTAATAATTGCTTTACTTGTCTCTATATCCTCGGTAAGATCAAAATAGTGCATACCAAGTTTATGAGCAACTGAGGCTACATCTTTATTAAAGTTGTATGGAAGACATGAGATAACCGCATCAAAGTTCTTCATTATTTGATGCAGGGTATCAGTTTTTAAAAGATCGATTATTCGCTTCTTAACCGGCAGATCTATTGAATCGGCAATATCCGCCCCAGTCACATCAAAACCGGTTTCATGAAGCAGTATGGCAACCAGGGAACCAACCTTGCCAAGACCTAAGACAATA
>JAHJRK010000285.1 GCA_018830925.1 Pseudomonadota bacterium | reverse complement strand
GTAGTTATAAACTGCGCCATAATTATTATATAAGATTTTGCCCGCGCCGCCAGCAAATTTTTGGCGAATTTTGGCCAAAATTTGCCCCGGCGCGGCCTTGTCCTGTTATGTTGCCACCGGCCAGAGACAGAAACGGCAACAGCAAGGAAGCTAAAGCCCGGCAAGCCGGGCAGACCCGGCCTTAGCCGCCTTATTTTACCCCGCCCTTATCATGGTACAGCATAATGTTATCACCCTTGTATTTCAATAGCCAATCACAGCATTAAGTCTTTCTACCTATTCAAAATGATAAAATGAAATAAACAGGGTTTTTGAGAATTGTGAATAAGAAAAATAGAACCGTTCCCTTTAAAAGGCACTGGTTAAGGCGAAGACGCGCAATGCTTGAGAGAATTCTGCAAATCACAAGTAGCGGTGCATTCGGGTGACAAAATGAAAGATGATATTCGCTTAGCGCAACTTTGCCAATACTACTATGAGGTTTTGAGTAGGGGAACCAGAGACTCTGGATTAGTCAACATCTCATCCAAGAACTCTCTAACTTTATTGCCTTTCCCTAAGAACGAACCCCTGCTTTCCAATCCGGATCTGGAATGCACGTTCAAAGTTCCGAGGCGGCCCATTCCTTCCGCCCAACATGATGCCCTGACGGAAAATGATGCGTCGGTTTTTTTCTCAAGACTCTTAAGCCTCTACAACAAATACGCAGGAGACCAGAACGCTTTCGATTGGAAATACGGATTGCTATCCCTCGCTGGAAAATCACAGAAAGATGAAAGCCATAAAGAAGGCCCGCTTCTTCTCGTGAACTGTGAAATTGAATATGATATCGAATCGGACGAAATCCGAGTCGTGGTGACGGATGACAAGCCTCGCCTCAACACCTCACTATTGTTCGAACTATTGGACGAGAATACAGCAAACATAGTTCATAAGCAGCTATTGCCCTCATTGCCTGATTTACCTCTGTCGCCTGACTCCATCAACAACTTTCTAGACCGGCTTGCTCATGTCATTAAAGGGCTCCGCTACACGCCAATCACATCAATTACATTCCAGGCACCAACTGGTTCAGCTGAGGGCAAAACTGCGACGTTTGATGCGATTCTTTTCCTAGCGAAAAAAGCGAATTATTTTGTGATCCAGGACCTAGCTGCTATTGCCGAGCGAGCGGAAGAAGCTTCAGGCACTGCGTTAGTGCAGCTTGTTCAGGGGCCCCCCGAAGATACTCCTAAAGACACAAATACTGATGCCACCATAAAAGTAGATTCTCTTGAGCATTTCTTCCCAAAACCCTGGAACTTGGCCCAAGAGCGAGTTGCGAAACATATCATGGACGGCAAACTCATTTCGGTGACAGGCCCGCCAGGCACCGGCAAGACCCATGCCATCGCGAATCTTGTTTGCCATCTTGTGGCCAAGGGTAAGACCGTACTCGTCTCCAGCGAGAAGAACCAAGCCCTAGTTGTTCTTGCTAAAGAACATCTAGGCCCCCTTAAGTTTAACTATCTCCATAAGACCCTTCTAAAAAACAGTGCCGCCTCCAAGCGAGAGCTAGTCCGTGAAATAGAGAACTCTATTACATACAAACAAGCGCTCAATCCAGAGAGAATTTCCGAGGCCATTTCCCGGCTGAGCCAAGAAATAAAGCGGACGAAAATTCAGATCGAAAGGCTAAAAGGGGAATTTTCCCGCCTCACACAACTTGAGCAAGATTTCGGGCTCATTTTCAAAGAGTATGCATCGCTCCGCGAGAAGTATGACAAAATCGCAGACCCCACCCCCCTATCCGATGACCATTCGTTCAAGCAAGCTCTTCTAAAACTCATATCACACCTTTGTACGCTCCGGGATATTGCGCCCACACTGGAAATCCTGTACCGCACCATACCAGACATATCTGTCAACAACTACCAAGAATATTCCAGTCGGGTGAATTCAATTATTAGCCTTCGGAAGGAACAATTAGCTGCCTGCTCCCCAACCATGTATGAGCAATGGAAGCAATATCTTCAGACGACAAATAACAGCGCAGCACTCCAAGCGCTTGAGAACTATCTCCGAGAAAATGAGGCCCGCTTTGCGGATTACTATGAGGCGTATCACTTCCTAAAGAATGCCGGAGTTGAAAATCTAGGTCGCTTCTCCAAAGAACGTTTCCTGTCTGAGAAGGACTTGTTGCCCAAAAGGGCATTGCTGGAACAGACCCTTGAAGAGATTGAGTGGCTTGCCAAGAATCACGAGTCGGTCCGCCTCATCCATCCCACGGACCGGAGCCAAATCGAGATTCTTCTCGGGGAATATTCCAAATGGGAAAACCGGTTTTGGGGCGTTCCTTTCCGATGGTTTCTTCGCAGAAAACTGCGGAAGATCCCCAGCCTGTCTGCACTCACCATTAATTCCGACACAATTTCAACCCTAAGGCAGGGTATAAAGGGGCACATCCTCCTGCAGAAGGTGGAAAAGGTAATTAAGCACGACCTCTCCTTCTTGCTCCTTTCGGAAACTTTATCCAACCTGGCAGAAATCACAGCCATCGGGTTGGCCAGGGTCAGGCAGATAAACAAGACTCTTTTTGATTTTTATGTTTTTGACCTATCCATTCGGGAGGCGGTTCGGAAACACGCAGACCCACAGACATTCATAGAGCGCTTGTGGGAACAAGAATCCCTCCAGGCTGCGAAGGAATATATCAACTGCTTTCTTGGTTCAATTCGGTATAAATATCTTGAGATTGAAATCGACCGCTCTGTATCGCACGGGGGGTTATCACGGTTGTATGCCGAGTTTCTAGACAACTGCCTACTCCAGCTCGCGGACCAGCAAGATTCTCTTCCGCTCCGAAATCTTATGGCCGCAATCAGTGCTGTTCCGCTCCAGCAGGAAGTGTCCGAGCTTAAGGATATCCTGAGAACGTTCCCGAACACGCTTCATCTTGTTTGCCAAAACTGCGATTCACATCGAGATACGGAACTAGCCTTCTGGGTTGATAATATCGATGCCATTATAAAGGCAAAAACGCGGCGAGATAAAATCGAAACGGTGAACTCTGAAAACAGGCAGACTCCAGGAAGAATCGCCGAGCAGATCAGAGAACTGGACAGCAAAGTCCTGAAACTGATCCGACAATACATCCAGCAACAAATAGACAATCATCTCTATCATTCCCTGGAACAAAGCCGCGTCGTTACAGAAATTCTTCGTTTTGCCAACCTAGTCCGTCGGAACAAACGGAACGTCACAAGCTTTGAGGAAATGAAGGAGGAAATCGATTTTTCTGCCCTCCTTTCTGTTTTCCCATGCTGGATAATGACCCTCGAAGATGTGGCGCGTTGGTTTCTCATTTCCAAATCTAAAGGTCTCTTTGACTATGTCATTATTGACGAGGCTTCACAATGTCATCTGGGGGCGGCCCTCCCCGCCTTGTACAAGGCGAAATGCGCCATTGTTGTAGGAGATGACAAGCAGCTTCCAAGCGCCTCACTACGCTTCTTCCCAGACGAAGTACATCGTGAAATTTTCGAGAAGACTGGAATGCACAAGGTGCGATATGGAAACTACTTCCACATCAAAGATTACTCCTTGTTCGATCTCGCGGAACTCCATGCAGGCAAGCACCGCACGACGCTGGTTGAACACTTCCGTTCCTATCCAGAGATTGTCAACTATTGCAACGAGAAGTATTATAAGAACCTGGTCATTATGACCCACCTCAAATCGCTTGGTTTCAATTTGAGGGATCAGATTCTCAACATTATCCGAGTTAATGACGCAGTCGAGATTAATAAGATCAACGAGAAAGAAGCCGAAGCTATACTCAACCATATCCAGGCTCTACTCGAAGACAGCCGATACGCGGGAAAATCCATTGGGGTTATATCAGTTTTCCAGGAGCAGGCATCCTATATCTGGAATCTGATTCAGCAACGGTTCTCACCTTCTCTCATACAGCAGTATAATCTTCTGTCCGGGACAGCGGACAGTTTCCAGGGAGACGAACGTGACATTATCATCTACTCATGGCGCAAGGCCCCGAACTCTCCACATGGGAGTTTTAATTTTGTGGGGGAGGGCCGCCCTGAGGGCCAAAAGCGCTGGAATGTGGCGCTTTCAAGAGCGCGAGAACAAATATACTGCTTCATTAGTGACGAAATAGAGTCATTCTCGCCTATCGTTCGCGAATATCTTCGCTATGTCCAAGACCCATCATCCTTGAAATTGGACACAGAACCATTTGACAGCGGATTTGAGAAAAATATTTACGATGACCTAACCAACCGCAGCTTGGTAGTATACCCACAATTCAAGAGTTGTGGATTTAGAATCGACCTTGTCATCACAGACAATAAACGGCATTACCTGGCTGTGGAGTGCGACGGCTATCCGTATCATTATGAAGATGGCAAACTGAAGGAGAGCGACGTGCAAAGACAGCGCGTGCTCGAACGCGCCGGCTGGACAGTAAAACGTATTTGCTCCCGCGACTACTACTCAGAGAAGCGGGACCAAATCATCAACGAAATCTTGCAGTACTTCGGGAGAGATTGACTATGCCAAGTTTTTTACACTTATTGTTGCAAACTCAGTCGTTCCTTTATTTCATTATACTCCTACTATATTTCTTCTGGGTTCTGCGTCGCATTCGAAACAAGGCTATACAACTAGACAGCATCGCCTCCGATGTTTTTACCATGGAGCAAATTGACCCAAACAACTACGTCAATATGTCCAAGGAAGCAATACTCGAATCTCTCCCCATCAAGAACAAGACCTTGGTAAATCGGTTTTCTCTTATTGTTAATTACGCTCTAGCAGGAATCCCCTACACTCATGATGTCTTGGAAGCCAACGAAGCGGAAATGCTCAATATAGATGATGTAACGCTGGACCTCAACATCTTCCCGCTTTTCGGCTTATTGGGCACGACAGCCGGGTTGATTTTTGCCCTGGTGGATATTACGAAGTCGCAGAGTATGAGTTTAAACCAACTCATGGCGAAGATTATTCCGGATATGACGCTAGCCTTCAGTAGTACGCTTTATGCATGTCTGTTTGTGATCATCACATATTTCTTTTTCGTTTCCCCTCTTCGCAAACGCAAGGAAAGTGTGGTCAACGCTCTGGGCGCAATATCACTTAGGTTTCACATGACTCTCCTCAAAAGCAAGGATGTTTATAAGATTTCCGAGAAATTCTACGAATCATTTGACCGTTTGGAGGCCGCCCTGCGATATATTGACGAGGGCGTAAAAGACCTGAATATGATTTCCACAAATCTCATGAAATTCAGCCAGTCATTCGAGAAAGGGGCCGCGCTTTTCACTGACAATCAGGCATACTTGGATGCCCAACTTCAGTCAATTCGTCAAGTTGTTGAAGAATTATCAAAGAAGACTCAAGCCCAGGTTGAACAGCATTGCGCATCGTTCGGCTCCCTTGTTGAAGTCAGCAAGAATTTCTCTGATCAGCAGGCTCAAGCATCCCGCGAATCGATTCAGGCTATCGATAAATCTATACAAAAATCAACTGAACTCCAAACGACGACGGCAGAACGGACGGTTGAAGCCATCTCAAGACTGCAGGGCATGCTTGACTCTTTTCAAACCTCTGATTCAGAGAAGCAGAAATTCATCGCGGACACTCTGAACAAGCTGGCAGGGCAATACGACGGCTTCACCCAACAGAGCGCCCAACTTTTGAAAACTGTAGAAAATGCCGCAGAGAAAATTGGTTCGCAGTTAGTTCAGGCTACGACAAACCAGACAGCCGAACTGTGCCATATCCTAAAGAGACTCAAAGATGTGACTCATGTCACGGCGGAAGCCGAATCTACCACGACTCCGCCTTCGGAGGGAGGCGATCTTCGTGATGCGATCAGTCGCTTGTGGGATCGGTTCCGAAAATGAAGACACCAGCTCAACTAAACTTCTGGCCTTCTTTTGTTGACGTCGTTCTACTTCTCCTCTGTGTAATGCTTTTCGTGCTTATCATCTTGTCACAAAAGGAATTCTTGTCTGAAGATATTAAAAGCAACCAGCATGAAATGGTGCAGGCCGTTTTTAAGGAACTTGGTGCTGATTTGGGATCGTGCCCTCGTGGACAGCGAGAATGTTACATCGACTTTGATCGGGACGGGAGAGGTGATATATTCATTATTAACGAAGCGGAAGGCGATCAAATATATCGATTCAGCGAGCTTATTCTATTCGACAGTGGCCGCGCCAACTTGAAGGAAGGTGGGAAAGCGGTGCTGGAAAAAATTGGCCGGGCATGGGCCCAAAATCACGCCCTCTACAGTGAATTGCGCGTCGATGGACACACAGACAATTGGCCCATTCAAACCGAGGATTTTACATCCAACTGGCATCTGGGCGCTGCGCGGGCGGTTGAAGTCGCTAATTTCATAGAGAACCAATGTGAAATAGATCCATACAAGGGACTCACTGCCCGGTCGTTTTCTGAATATCGTCCCGCCGCAGTGTCTATCCAGCAAAAGTGGACATCATCGGATACGGTTGCCACATACAATCAGCAACCTGAGGATCGCGCAAAGAATCGTCGGGTTGAAGTGATTCTGCGAATTTCCGGAGAAAGCCATGCCAATCAAATGCTGGAGGGATCTACAAGAAAACCCTCCAGATATTCTGGCGATTGAGGAAGATTCCGCATTCGTAGCCGCTGTGCAGTCTCAGAAATGGCGGCTTCTTAATGCTGGCGAAATCCAACTCACAAAAAGATACCTTGGCATCCTGCATGGCTTGGCTCCGGAGCAATTGGCTTTGCTGAACAAACAGCATGTCAAATGTCTGCTTGATGAGTATTATGAACTAAATATCGTCGCCGGAAGATACGAACTTCTTAATGAATATCTCCAGCATCTCCTCCGAAACGGTCGCATCCGTCCTGCATTGGACTGCATAGTTACAAATGAAGCCAAGATTCTCGCCGCAGACCTGCCCTTGCTTGACGGTGCAATCACGATTGCTTATCAGGTCCTGCAAGACACTCCTGAACTGCGCCCAAGCGTTTCCCGGTGTTTAACAAATCTCTGGCAGGCTTATACACGTATTTGTAACGACATCAATGAGGATATAAAAAATTTATTTTCATCCCGCCTAGGGTTGACACAAACGGATACAGAACTACTCAAACACTCCCGTGTGCATGAATGCAACACATGTAAGGCGAAGTTTGTTGCCACCTTGCGTAAGAAGATCGAATGTGAATCGCACACTTTCTCAGACTGCATAGCCAACCTCTCCTTGTGCGCTCATCACGCTTCTGCACATTGTATCCACTGCGCCTTGCAACACATGCTGACGTGTAAGGGTTGCCACAGCAAGTTCTTCTGCGAGTTCCCTGACAGAGCATCACCGTATTGCGATACCTGCTTACTACTCTACGCCCAATGTAAGGCTGAAAACTGTTGTAAATATGTCCTTAAAAAAGAGATGAGAGATGGGTTTTGTTTACCCTGTCACAACACATTGTGTGACTACTGCGAAGGATGCAAGAAACATTTTCCAAGAGCGGAATTGAAGGACAACCTTTGCAGCGATTGTCACCGTCAGCTATACCGCCAATGCGTCCATTGCCACAAGATAACGTCAGCCGACCAACTTATAGAGGGAATCTGTTCCGACTGTGCAAAGGTTGTCACTTGCCCACACTGTGGAAGGAAAGTACGCATCTGGAAACATGAGGAAGGACACCTTCTGAAATGTGGACACTGCAAGGAACTTCTGTCTCAGCCCCAGGGAACAACACAAGAGGAACCTCAGAAACCAAAACCCGAGAAAAAATCGCAGCCCAGAAAGCCGACGACTAAGACGCGGAGAAAGCCCCTCCGAACCAACCCCAGTTCCCATGTCTGTCCAAAGCATAATGTTCCCCTTAAGGTGCGCAAAGGCAGATATGGACTTTTCTATGGCTGTCCATACTACCCGAAATGCCGACACACAGAAGATTATAGTGGAGATACCTGACACGAGCGATCCTCCCACTTGGGAAATTTCGTGACAGTATACTTAATTCAGTTGCGCGGCCATGTCAATCACTATTAATATTTTTAGCAAAATTTCAGTCTTATTTTTTCGTATAATGAACTTGAAGCTAAAATGGGCAAAAGATATAAAAATCCTCCGCTTGTTGAGGCGCTTTGCGAATTCTATTTTCAGGGCTCTCATTGGGACGACGCCGTCCCGGGGCTGCTGTATGAGAAAATCAAGCCGTCGTATCCACAACGCCGCCAGTTGGAACAGGTCGGCGTGAAAATTGATATATCCGCCGAATCGGAGAGTATAACTAAAAAAAGAGGGCAGCCCCGGATTCAATTTGTATCCGATGATAAAAGCCGGCTTGTCCAGATGGCAAAAGATTTATTAGTCGTAAACCATTTAAAACCGTACCCGCAATTTGAAAAATGGGAGCCGGATATTGAGGCAATATTAAAAGAGTATGTTTCTTTAACGCAGCCTTCCGGAATTGCGCGGTTCGGCGTTAGATATATAAACAATATCGTATTGCCGTATACCAGCATTAGAATGGAAGATTATTTTAGGATATACCCGCAGCTTCCTGAAGCTGTGGGGCAGAGCCATGGGCCGTTTATGCTTCGGATTGAAATTCCTGGCAAGACTACGGGACACAGATTCCTTGCGACCTTCGGGAATTCCGCTCCACAAGCCCCGGACTCATTGGCCTTTATGCTGGACCTTTATGATATTTATGACGGCGGGATGCCGCTTGAATGTAAAAATATCCACGATGAAATCAGAAAGGCGCATGACAACGTGGAAACCGTTTTTGAAAGCGCCATAACCGATAAGCTGCGGGATTTGTTTGAAGAGGTGAAAAATGGCGATTCTAACAATGGGAAATCTTGAGGCTCCGTATTTATATGTGGAGTCGGAAAATGTCGTTCGGGAGGTTGACAGGTTGATGGAAATAGGCAATACGGCTGTCACCTTGCAGGAACCGTCGCCAGCGGTGAGCCTTATGAGTCTACAGGGACTCGGTAAACATCTTTGGAAGGATGTTGAACCGCAGGAATACATTAATTCCTTAAGAAATGAATGGAAATCTTAGCGCCGGTTTATCCGGCGGACAGGTCGTGTGTTTTGACACGGCCCCGCTTATTTATTTCATAGAAGAGCATCCCGTATACCTGCCAATCCTTAAAAATATTTTCGGCGAGGTGTCGAAAAACGAAATCCACGGCATCGCTTCCTGCCTGGCGCTTATAGAGGTGCTGGTAAAACCGCTTCAGGCCGGGGCCTATGATATCGCCGCCCAGTACCGCGATATTCTTCTCTGCGGCGCACTGAAGATGTGTCCGCTTGAAGAGAAGATCGCGGAAAAAGCGGCGCAGATAAAGGCTCTGTATGGAATAAAAACTCCGGACGCGATTCATGTCGCCACAGCGATATGCGGGAATGCCGATATTTTTATTACAAATGACAAACGCCTGAGAGCGGTAAAAGAAATCAAGGTGTTGGTGCTTGATGATTTTGTTCCTTCCGCAAAACCGAAACGCGGGGCCATTGCCTCCTTCCTGTATAGGCTGTTCGGCTGACTTTTCAGATTCATGCAATAATATGGTTTTGTTGACAGCCGTGCGATGGGGGCTGGGCGCGGGCCTGTTCCTGATAATGTTTAACTGCATGTCGCCGGTGGCCACGACCGGCAAAACACCTCCCCGGCGTCCGCTGGCGCGGCCGCTACGGCGGTCTTTAAGGTAAATAGCGTATTTATATCGCAAATAGTATAGTATAACTATAATCCGGACGCAACTATTGACAAATATGAGACCATCTGCTATACTGGAAGTATCTCCACAGCTTTAACGCAAGAGGTTTTACAATTATGGAAAAACTGGATCTTGAAAAACTCACAGCCCACTTATGGGAATCCGCCAATATCCTGCGCGGAAGCATAGATTCCTCAGACTATAAAAATTATATTTTCGGGCTGCTCTTCCTTAAGCGCATCTCAGATGTTTTC
>JAHJRK010000284.1 GCA_018830925.1 Pseudomonadota bacterium | reverse complement strand
TTTCCATCGTATATAGGCAATAGATGGAAAGTTTTCCACTTATCAACACTGATAAGTGAGACCGTTCGCTAGTGCTCACTTGGCCTTCGGCCATCTCACTTATCGGCGGCTGTTGAGTTGCACTCGAACGCCCTTGACAGGTTCCGCTCACGCTCCACCTATCAAGGGCGTTCGAGCCGACTGCGCTTCTCGGTCTAAAAAAATAAGAACATTTTTTTAGACCTCTGATGCTCACGGCTCAACAGCCGCCGTTATGTGAGGGGAACCGCTAAATATGAAAATCTTAGTTGCAGAAGACAATAGAGACCAGCAAGAGTTAATCAAAATGTTAATGGACAATTGGGGCTATGAATTTGACATAGCCTCGAATGGTCAGAAGGCTGTTAAATTAGCCAAAATAAATGAAGGGAAATACGATCTTTGCTTAATGGACATTGATATGCCCCTCATGAATGGCTTTGAAGCAACAAAAATAATCCGCCGTAAAATTAATTATTTACCTATTATGGCTTTGACGGGGAATTTAATAGCTGGGGATAAATATTTGGAAGTTGGAATGGATGATTTTTTACAAAAGCCTTATTATCCTAGTGAACTTTATGCTAAAATTAGCGAGTTAACCGTTAAAGCAGTAAAGATACATAAAAAACAAAATGAAATAATTTTAGCTGAGGAGAAGCCTATGAATCCAGATGAGTTGAAGGAGCTAATTGAGCTTAAGAAGAAGGGATTAACGAAATTAAAAATAGTAGGAGTAGGATATACTTTTGTGGTTCATAGAAATATTCAAAACAAGATATCGTATGATCTGATTGGCGAGGGCAAGGAGCTATCGGAATTTCTTGATCGATCAGAAAAAGAGCCAGGCCGATGCCATCTCTATAAAATGAATTTGCATGTCACGAAAGATTTGTTTACTCCTGATGAATTGGAAGAAGCCATTCAAAGAGAAAATCAGATTGCTATAAGATTTGATAAATTCAGCGATAAGAAGCTACCGGAATAAAAAAAGCACATAACCAAGCAGTGCAGTGAAATCGAACCACACGGCGCTTTTTTAGCCTTTGATATTTTAGGATTTGCGAATCGTCTTTTTGCACTTTGATGTGCTTCATGGTTCGATTCACTGACTTTGTCGATATGTGCAGTAAAAACCTGGATTTTTGATATCGTAAAGTGAGGTACTAAATGTCTTTAAAATTCTTCCTTGTTTATTCTATTACGATCTTTGTTGCTTCGATTATGCCAGGCCCCAGTATGCTGTTAGCTTTAACTCACGGCATGAAGTATGGGGCAAAAAGAACAATTGCATCAGCACTTGGCAATCTATCAATCACATTTTTGCAAGCAGCCGTTTCAATTGCTGGTTTAGGAGCGATATTGTTAGCATCCGAAAGCTTATTCAATATTATGAAATGGATCGGTGCTACGTATTTAATATATATGGGGATCGTCATATGGCGCTCGCCTAATATGAAGGTTTCCGACAAACCATTCAATCAATCATTCTCAAAATCTCCACTAAGAAAAATGTTTCTTCAGGGTGTTTTTGTGACTGCCGGGAATCCAAAAGCAATAGTTTTTTTTGCAGCGGTATTTCCTCAATTTATTGATCCAAACAGCGCATACATTCCTCAGTTTTTAACATTTATGGGAACTGGAGGGGTTATAGCCTTTAGTTGCTTCATGATATATGCAATAGGCGGCCAAAAAATAGTGGCTTTATTCTCAAAAGCATCGGTTGGAAAATACATCAACAGAACGATCGGTGGTACTTTTATCGGAGCCGGTATTGGACTTGCCGTGAGCAACAAATAGTTCAATCAATGGCACATATCCATTCACTGGTGCCGACCCATAAAGCCGGGCGGCACAGTTCAACCGTTAGACCTTAATAAATTGGAATATTACAACAATTGGAAAAGAGTAAGGGAACTGATTTGAAAACTATAAATGGCAACCAATTCCAAATGGATTTAATAAAACAAAAATACCACATTTTCAATTTGGACAACGTAAAAATCAAAGGGTATTATCCAAAGGAATTATTGGAGATAATAGACAAATTCGCGCATTTTGAAAAGAAATTTATAATTGAAATTGGAAAAATATATAGTGTGCGAGCTTTTTTCGCAATTTCCGAGCCTATAGATAATGAGGTTGAGTATCAAAGTGGGCATTTAGATTTAAAAATGATAATGCATGAAAATCAAGTATATGTTGGTGAGGTGGTTACGGAATTGCCGCCAATGTTTGTATTAAAAAAAGGCTCAAAAATTAAAATCAAAAAGGAAAACATTGTATATCAACCAAATTATAAATAAATCCAAAAGGCAGGTCTAACATAGCTAATTCAGCCGACACAAAAAGCCGTGCGGCTGATTAGCAACGTTGGGGGATACCCTCCTGTGCCGATTACCAAAATCTTTATTAATTTTATGAGGTGTGATAAACATGAAACATATTTTCAACCTCTCTTATTGCTGAAACGGTTGAACATCATTATGCTTTCTCGAAATGGTGATATCTCAGAATCTGTCGTACTTGATCCGTAAGTTTTATTTTGGGATGTGGTGTAAATTTATTCTTTATTTCCATGAGAACAATCAATATCAATAAAAATAGTTTCGTAAAAAGCTGGCATCAGACAGGTTCCGGAATATCAAATGACAGGCCCGATATGATTGCAGCCGGAACAGACTTAACCATCCATTCAGCCTCTTTATAATTGCAGAGAATATTTGCAGCCGCTTCAACCGCTTTTGATAAAACAGGCGGCCTGTAATCTGCCGAGTGGGCATCGGTTGCGATTACATGGACAAGACGTCTCTTAAGAAGAATGGCGGCGCTTTTTCGCGGAATTTCCCCAAAATCTCCCGTAATGCTCATCGCGGTAACTTGGCACAAGGCCCCCATTATTACAAGATCATATGCAATATCTGCATTCTGCTGAATCATCAAAATCCGTTCGGGATGCGTAATGACAGGGGTTATACCATTTATCTTAAGTTCAAAAATGAGATCTTTTACTCTGAGAGGAACAGTGTAAGAAGGAAGCTCCAGCAGGATATATTTCATACCGTTGTTTATAGTGCCTGCTTCTCCGCCTTTGATTTTATCCATCAGCCCAGCGGATAGAGGCACATCCGCTCCGGGGATGAGCCTTATATTTATTCCGTTTATTGAAAAGGCGTCTGTCAGCCCGGCAATCGATTTTTCAACCGACCTTACATTATTTGAATGAATCCCCAGCACGTGTGGAGTTGCAACAATGGTATGGATCCCGTCCCGAAGGGCAATTTCTGCCATTTTCAGGCTCTCTTCCGGCGTTTTTGCTCCGTCATCAATTCCCGGAAGAATGTGGCAGTGGAGGTCTATCACGATCAGGTATCCTTGTTTGAAGATATCCTGTTTAAAAAACTAGGCTTTCTTTTTGTTCTTGCGCCTTTCTTCGCCTCGCCGTCTTCTCCATAATAGGAAGAATAATACTGGTAGTAATAGTAGCTGTCGTTTGCGGTATCCACGCCGTTTAACACAGCTCCAAGCATATGGGCTCCTACGCCTTTTAACTGTTCCAGTCCGTTTTTGACTATCTCACGGGCTGTTTCACCTGCGCGCACGACAAGCACAACTCCATCGGCCGATTTTGCCAGTATCGAGGAATCGGTCACGGCCGCAATCGGCGGGGAATCAATAATTATCTTGTTAAAATCAAGCCTGAGCTTATCCAGAAGATCCTTCATTCTTTTTGATCCGAGTATTTCGGAAGGATTAGGAGGAATTGGTCCCGAAGGAATGACATAAAGATTAGGTATTTTCGTTTCAAATATCACATCATTTATTTTCCTGTTGCCCACAAGAAGGTTTGTCATTCCTTCATCTTTTTTTATTCCGAAAAGCTTGTGAATTTCCGGCCTGCGGAGATCGCAGTCGATCAGAACAACTTTATTTCCTGACTGAGCCATTGCAATCGCGATGTTTGTCGATGTTATGGTCTTCCCCTCCTGCGGACCTGCGCTTGAAACAAGAAGCACCTGCGGTTCCTTGTCCGCCGATGAGAAAAGAATATTTGTCCTTATGTACCTGTAAGCCTCGCTCGAAATCGATTTGGGCGAATGGAAGGTCACCATCATCTCAGGGGCAAGCGCGCCCTCACCATCCTGTGCAATATTTCCGTTTATCGAATAAAGAGGAATTATTCCAAGGAAGGGAATATCAAGGTGGCGCTTGATATCTTCGGGAAGCTTGATCGTGTTGTCAAGGTATTCGAGAAAAAATGCTGCTCCAAGGCCGGCACCGAGGCCGACTATCAATCCGATAATAACGTTGAGGCCTTTTCGAGGCTTGACAGGATTCTTTGGAACTTCAGCCTTGTCCACAATCCTCACATTCCCGGTCTTCATGTCTTCAGTAAGGGATGTCTCCTTGAACCTTTTGATTAGAAGGTCATACATCTCCTTGGCGCTCTGCGCCTCACGCTGAAGTACTGTATATCCTATCGCTTTCTGGTTGAGGCTGAGCGACTCTTTTTTCTGTCCGTAAAGAGCATCCTTTAATGAATTTTCCTTTGCAAGGGTGACCTTGTATTCATTGTTCAGTGAATTGATAACCCTGTTTATTTCCTGGGCTTTTCTTGTCTGAAGAGTTTTCAGTTCGGATTGAATTGCGACCATCTGGGGATGATTGGAACCGTATTTCTTGGAAAATTCAGACATTCGTTTAAAGAGCTCCACCTCCATTGTCTTTATCTGGCGGATAAGTTCATTATTTAGAACCTGGGGGATCGAATCGAGCATATCCGGATTCCCTTCAAGAGCCTTTGCCTGTTTGTAGCGGGTTTCCGCTTCCACACGCAGGGATTCGGCTTCCACCACCTGCTGGTTAAGCTGGGCCAGTTTCTGCGCCGTGACATTCTCGGTATTACTTGAAAAATCTGTTATTATTCCATGCTGCTCCTTGTAACGCAAAAGAGCCTGCTCCGCTATTTCGACCTTCTTTCTTTCCTCTTCAATCCTGCTGTGAAGCCATTTAACCGCATTCTGAATAGCGGCGAGCTTGGTGTCAAGGTTTTGATCAATGTATGCTTCTGAAATTGTGTTTACTATCTTTGCGGCAACGGACGGATCCTTTGCCTGGTATTTAATATCAACAAGGCGGCTGTTCCTGATAGGCTCGATCTCCAAACGGGTAAGAAAAGCCGTAACAAGCGCACTATCCGACTCTTCTTTTTCTGCCGCATCGTCCTTCTTCACGTCAGTTACAAAAAGGGACGCAACCGCGCCTGCCGCAGATGATATTCCGTCCTTCACGGAACCGATCATTGCAGAAATAAAATTATCATCAGCCTTCGGGAAAAACTCTTCGCTCTTATCAAGAGCCAAACGCCTGATAACACTTCTTGCTACCGAGCGGCTCTCTATTATCTTATACTGGGTCTGGTAATAATCTGTCCCGGATGCGTCAACAGCCATAACTTCCTGTATGGAGACTACATTCGGATTTTCCTTGTCGATTATTATGCGTGTAAAGGCCTCGAATATGGGAGTCGCGGTGAATGTGTGGATAACCACAGTTACAAATATAAGGCTTAATATGGCTATTATGATCCATCTTCTTTTTATGATTACGCGCAGATATTCACGTATATCTATTTTCTCTTCAATAAATTCCATCTGTATGTCGTTTCTCCTTTTTTTTTACATAAAGGTCACGAATCCGCCTGAGGCGGAGAAGAAAAATAATCGAATATATATTATATTACAGCTTCGTGTTCTTCGTGGTTTCTTAAACCATTACGTTTTTACTAAGCCGTCAAAAGAAGCTTTCGGGAATAATGATAATATCGTTCGGCTGTATGATTACATCATGAATTTTTTTGCCGGCATTGGTGATTGCATCAACTTTGACTTCAATAATTTTTTCCACGCCGTTTTCCACACGGACAATGCGGGTGCGGTTTCTTGCTGCGATATTAGTAAAGCCGCCCGCTATTCCTATGCCCTCAACAAGCGATATTTCCCGGTCGATCAGCGGATAGGATCCCGGATTCTTTACCTGTCCTATTATATAAAAGTTTTCGGCAGTCGGAATAAAAAGCATATCCTTGTCGGATAAAAATATATTGGAATACTGATCTGTTCCCTGTAAAACGCCCTGCAAATCGACGTTTATGACTATTTTTTCCTGGCTGCCTGTATTTGGATTTTCCGTTCTTATAATTTTTGCTTTTTTGCCCGCCCCTGTCTGCTCAATGCCTTCGGCCTTGGAAATGGCGTTTAAAACTCTTTCATTGGCTGAAAGAGGATAACTCCCCGGTTTTTTTACCGCACCCAGCACGAGATACTGCTTGCTTTTGTAATCAGTCACCATAACGGAAACATGGGCCTCAAGGAGAAATTGGCCTTCCGCAAGCTTTGTGGATATGAGCTCTCCTATCTCCGATATTGTAAGCCCTTCAACCTTAAGCCTCATTATGAGCGGAAAAGAGATGTACCCGTCTGCCGAAACACGCACTGCATCTCTTGAAAGGTCTTTCTCTTCATATACCGTTATGCTCAGAACATCGTTTCCGCCCACAACATATTCCCTGGTACCTCTGCCGTCCGCATCCGGGTGCAATTTTATATACTCGGCAACAGAAAAATTCCTGGTTTTATTGATGACATTGCTTATCCCGTTATCTACCCCGTCTTTTTTCACGGAGCTTTTTTTAATCTCTTCAAGTATCGCAAGGTCTGATGCTTTAAGGCCGGATATCGGTTTTTTTTCCTCTTCAACATTTGTAATTCTGACGACATCGCTGCCTGTGGATGCACAGCCCGCGATCAACAATATTGAAATAATGATTAACTTTATAACAAAACAACGTTCCTTCATACAATTTCCTTATTTTACAGTATCTGATAAAATCCAACTCCAAGAACTTCACAGAGAGTAATTATTATCATTTTTCTACCACGAAGGTCACGAAATATTTTAGCTTCTCCGCCTCAGGCGGATTCGTGGTTTTTAAAAAAATATCCTGCTTTTGCAAATATTTATGAATTCATCAATATGATAACCTCATAAAAGTCCATAAAATATAGAGGTTATCAACAATGATGAACTCGTAAAAAGTCATATGCGAACGGATTTGAGATTTTTGGGAAATAGATTTTTAAGGAACTGAGCGTTAAAAATCATCCGCCATAATTCTGGCGGATGATTTAGCGAAGCGACTTAAAAATCCCCAAAAAGCTCATTAAGTGAGCATATTTCGACTTTTTACGAGTTCATCAACAATGAAAAGGGGCTTATAAAGCCCCTTTTCATTGTCTTAAACGAGTCTGTTCTTATTATGGTCTTATATTTTTTTCAATATGTTGCATCGAGTGAAACAATAAACTGGTTATCTTTATAATCAGCGCCGGCGAAATTTGAATCTTTCTCCATATATTTATATTCCGCTCCGGCTTTCAGTATATCTTTTATAAGTTCAAACTGCAAAGATGCGTTTAACGTATGATTGTCATCTTTTCTGCTTCCGGCAAAATAATCATTTTCACTGTAATTATATCCGGCTTTTAAGAGGAATTTGGACATGATCTTCTGGCTTACGCTTAATCCGTATCCGGTATCCTCAAAATAATCATTGCTGTCCGATCCGGACTGCCTCAGGGCACGCGCTATGGATACCGAAAGAGTCGTGGTTTCAGTGGGCATAAAATCAACTGATGTGGAGGCTATCCATGTGTTCCTGTCGTCATATTTATTGCCGTTTACATCGAGCTTGTTGTCATAATTCTTCCACTGGTAACCGAAGTTGAGCTCTCCGGCAAGTTTTCCACCGCTGTCCCAGCCAATACCGGTATTTGCTCTCTGCCAGTCAAAAGAAGCATCGTTTGAACTCGTTACGCCCGAACGGTGCGTAAAATACTTCTGGGTGCCGTAATAATACCTTAAAAACATCCAGGTTTTGGGCATAACCTTGACTTCGAAACCGGCGCCGCCTTCATTGCTGTAATAATCCTGGGTATAGTCCCTGACATTATCGTCATAATCCTGCTTATAATAATTATAAAATGCTAGGATTTTAAAACGGTCGCTGAAATTAAAACCAACTTTGCTTGCAAGATCATTGTTCCAGCGTTTGGTCAGTGCTTGACCCAGCCTATACTGGTTCAGGCTGCCATAAGGGTCTTCGGCCTTAGTATATGCATTATTAATACCGGCAATCAATCCGCCCGGAGAATCATAATTTAACACAAACATTCCCTTATGAGTCTGCCAGTCATTGTCGCTGTTATCGGAATAATACGCAAAATCACCCTGATATCCTGCAATCATCTTTCCTCTGTCGGGAAAGGAATATTCAATTCCTATGCCCGGTTTTAAATGGGTTATCCAGTCCGATTCTTCTACCTCGGTAGTGTTATTGCTTCCGTCCCCGAGATAGATATTGTCATCATGTACCCCCTGAACACTCAAACCCGGTAGCAGGGCAAGATTCCCGAAACGGATCTTGCCGCCCTCGGCAAATGCCCCTGAAAATGCAACAAACAACAGGAGAAGTGTCACAGTTAAAATTGAGGTTATTCTTTTCATCTATTTATTCTCCTGATTAAAGGCCAATACAGTTATTCTTGTTTTCAATTAATCCGGTCATTTTATATTAAGCCGTTGAAATAAAATAACTGTAACATTTAAATCCCGCAACTGGCATAAGGAGCCGTAACGAACTGGTCGGAAATGTAATGGTTATTTCGTAACGGCTCCTAACTGCAATACATCATGTAGCAGGGCTTGTTGTAATCTCAATCGTTGTAGTCGCCTTCGTTGTAGTCGAAGTAGTCGTTGTTGTAGTAGTTGTTGTTGACGGCACAGTAGCCGCAGCTGTCGTCTCAGTAGTTGTAGCCGCGACGGTTGTTGCCACTGTCGTTGCAACCGTTGACGGCACAGTTGTAGGAACAATCTGGATAATTACCTTCTGAATGACTTCAATGTCCTTCTTCACTTCCTGGGCAATCTTCTGCGCCTGAGTGTTTAAGGTTTGGGCTTTACCGAGATCTCCCGCATTGACCGCGTTTTTAACATCATTTGCGACTTTTTTGAGTTCCTTGTTCTTCTTCTCGGCATCGACTAAAGCGGCAACAGTCTTCTGAGCAGTCTCCTGGGCTTTTTTCGCATCTTCAGTTTTGCCTTCCGCTTTTGCTTTTTCAGCTGCCTTCTCAACCTCTTTCAGGCTTTCCTTGAGTTCTACTACCGACACATTTGTAACAGCTGACGCCATAGATGCGTCAACAGCAACAGAGGCAAGCTTGACATCCTGTTTTACAGCCTCATCCGGATTCTTTTTAAGCTCTTCTACCGCGGTTTTTGCAACATCCAGGATATCCACTTGTGCAGTCGCCAAGTCGAGCTCTTTCCCGGACGTCTTTGCCTGTTCGTTATTCACATATGCTTTTTCAAGTGATCTGTAAACCGCGCTTTTTGTTGCGGCATCAATTCCGGGGTTTTCGAAAAAGCCTCTCATAACTTTCCCGACTACCGCTGCTTCTCCCGAATACATATTAAGGTAAGTATTAAGATTATCGAAACCGAAATCGGCATCCGAGCCGCGGATTCCCATAACTGCAGTAGGAGTCTGAAGATAATTGGCCATTTTTGAGGCACCGCTCTTAAACCACATTTTGCCGATAAAGCAGGTGACTCTTCTGACCGCTTTTTTTGTCTTGAAAATCAGAATCCCTGACTCTTCTTCTCTTTCCTGGATCAGGGCGCTTGTAAACGGGCTCAGCTTTAGAATGGCTCCGTCATTGAATGTCACCTGTACCATACCCTGTTTCGTCTGAACGCGGTCGCCTTCATTCAGTTCCTGGCCGACCATAGATACTCTGGTTGTATCGGCTCCGCTAAGAACAACCGCCTCTCCGGTAAATATAGTTACTTTTGCCAGAGGAACAGCAGCATATGCAGTCCCTGAAAAAAGAACTATCATAATAAGGAATAACATTAAGCCAGCTCTTGCAGCCGTTTTCATCGACAGCCTCCTTGTAGGTAAAATGCTTGCAGGCAGGAAACGTATTAAATGAAAAAACCATTTACAATTCTATCAGCTTGAAATATATGAAAAGCAAATCCAATAGTCAATGATTTATTTAACATTTTTCTATAGCTATATCATATTTTTAATGGATCACCTCCAAAAGATTTGGTGATTCAGGATTCAAGGGGTCAAGGGTTCAAGGATTCAAGTGTAACAAAGTTATGAACGAAAGTGAATAAATGCTGACAAATTATGAAGAATAAATGGATAATTACTTGAAGAATAAAATTACGGTGCTCATTCCGGCCTTGAATGAAGAGACTACAATCGGAGAAATTATCACCCGGTCAAAAAAATACTCTGATGACATACTCGTAGTGGACGGCCATTCGAATGACGGAACAGAATCAGTTTCAAGGTCTCTCGGTGTTAAGGTGATATTTGATCATAAAAAGGGAAAGGGCGAGGCCATCCGGTCTGCGATACCTTATATAGATAACGAAATAACCGTTTTAATAGACGCCGACGGCTCACATGATCCTGATGATATACCAAAACTCGTTCAACCGATTCTGGAGAACAGGGCAGACCATGTCTCAGGCTCACGTCTCATCGGCGGTTCGAGCGAGCTTCACGGCGGTTTCGACGAATGTTTCAGGCTGATGGGAAGTTCCCTGATAACGGCTTTCATTAATCACCGTTTCAAAGTGAGGCTTTCGGAAAGCCAGAACGGTTTCCGGGCCATAAAAACAAGCGTATTGAAAGCGCTTGACCTTAAGGAGAATATTACAACCATAGAGCAGGAGATGATAATAAAGACCTTGAAAAAAGGCTACCGCATGGCGGAAGTGCCTTCCCATGAATATGAGAGGGTAGCGGGATACTCAAAGATAAAGATCGGAAAAGTCGCCTTCCGGTATGTATATTCAATGCTGAAATACCTCTATTTTTAAGGATATTCTTTTGGCAGGCATATTTCTTTTCAATCCTCCCGGACCTGACAATAAAGGTTTTACCCGCGAAGGAAGATGCACGCAGGAAGCAGGAGTCTGGGCGACTCTCTGGCCTCCGGTCACGCTCGCCACCGCTGCGTCATTTCTTGAAAAAGACGGGCATACGCTGATTGTCACCGATTTTCCGGCTCTCGGATTGTCGTTGGCAAGTTTAAAAGATGCCGTCACAAAGAACAGGCCTGATTTTGCGATCTGGAATACGGGAACCCCCACATTAATATCCGATATAGCCATAGCTGAAACGATCAAATCCGTTTCGCCAGAAACGATCACCGCAGTCATGGGAACCCACGTATCCGTTTTGCCCGCACAGGCATTGAGCGGGGGTTCTATCGATCTTGTTATAAGGGGAGAGCCTGAATTGACAATCCGGAAAATCTGTTCCTGCAGCAAGAAGGAATTTCCAGATATACCCGGCATATCCTTCAGAGATAAAAACGGGAATATAATCCATAATCCTGATTCGGATTTCATGGGCCCTGAGACAATCCCTTTTCCTGCATGGCATCATCTTGACATCACACCTTACAAGCTACCGCTTAAAAACAGGCCTTTTCTTATTGTGGCGCCTTTGAGGGGCTGCCCCTTTCCCTGCTCGTTTTGCACGGCAGGCATCTATTATGGAAAAAAATTAAGGAAACGGCCCGTAAATAATGTTATTGAAGAGATATTAAACAACAGGATAAAGTATAATGTGAACGATTTTTTTATATGGGCCGACACATTTACGGCAGACAGTGAGTATGTAAAGGAATTCTGCAGCGAACTTCTTTCCCGAAATATAAAAACATCATGGACATGCAACAGCCGAGTAGATACTGTGGACGGTGAAATGCTTGAACTTATGAAAAAAGCCGGCATGTGGATGATAAGCTTCGGTCTCGAATCGGGTTCCGATGAAATCCTTAGGCGGTCAAAAAAGGGAATCCGCGCCTCGCAGTCGAAAACGGCGGTTGAAACGGCTCATGGGCTTGGAATCAGAACTTCGGGTCACTTTATATACGGCCTTCCCGGGGAAACCGAAAACAGCATGATACAGACTCTCGATTTCGCGCTTGATCTACCGCTCGACATAGCGCAGTTTTACGCGGCCTCCCCCTTTCCCGGAACCAGTCTGTACGATGAAGCGACATCAGAAGGCTGGCTGACGGAAAACGATTCATTTTCACAGAGCCACGCGGTCATGGAATTGCCGGGACTTTCCGCGAAAAGAGTTGACGCTTTCAGGCAATACTCATATAGAAAATTTTATTTAAGAATTACAGCTATTTTCAGGCTTCTTAAGATTGCCGGGCCGTCCGCGACAACAAATATTCTGTTCAACGTCAAGAGATTTTCCGGCTGGATAAGGGATTTATGAACAACTACATCCTTGGAATCTGGGACGGTCATGATGCAGGCGCAGCCATTATAGAAGGCGACAGGATTCTTTTCGCGGTAAACGAGGAGAGGCTCACGGGAAGAAAGCTGGAAGCCGGCTTTCCGGTGCTTTCTATAAAAGCCTGTCTTTCATACGTCGGAATAATTTCATCGGATATTACCGAAATAGCAGCTTCAACAGCGGATCCTGCCAAAACTCTCACGAGAATCTTTCCGTCATTAAAGGAAGAATATTATCTGATACGGCGCAGAAAGAAAGGGCCCGGACGGTTCGACAGCTTTAAGAAAAAATTTAAGTACAGATTTACCGAGTATGGACCGAATTCCGTTTCAACATATCTGAGCAGGCTCTATCTCAATAAAAAGCTTTCTGAAATGGGATTTTGCAACTATAATCTTCACATCCTGAATCACCATTCATGCCATGCAAATGCGGCAGCCCGGTGCAGCGGTTTTGACGAATGTCTTGTCATAACATTAGACGGACTCGGAGACGGCCTTTCCGGATCAATATGGAAATTTAAAAACGGTAAGCTTTCTCCGGCAGGCGGGATTAGTGCAAAGGTATCGATGGGCGTTTTTTTCGAGCACGTAACGAACCTCCTCAATATGCGGGAGCTTGAAGACGAGGGGAAGGTCATGGCGTTCGCAAACTATGCCTACCCGGTCGATGATTCAGTAAATCCTCTATTAAACATTATAAAATGCGACGGCCTCTCGTTTGTCTCCGATTACAGCTCGACGGGGATGTTTAAAGAGATGAAGAGAATCTTCTGGAGATATCCTCCGGAACAGTTTGCATGCATGGCGCAAAGGGTGGTTGAAAAAAGAACGACAGAGCTCGTAAAAAATGCCATAGCCCAAACAGGAATGAAAAAGCTTGCCCTCGCGGGCGGCCTTTTTTCAAATATAAAGCTCAACAAGAGACTCGGAGAACTTGATGAGGTTGAAAATATCAGCGTATTTCCCCACATGGGAGACGGCGGTCTTGCAATAGGCGCGGCTCTTGAAGTAAATTACCACAAATCCGGATTATCACGATGCATACTTCCGGATCTTTATCTCGGACCCGGATATACTGAGAAGGAGATTCTCGACTGTCTCGGAAAAAAAAACGCCTCTTATGAAAGAATAAGCGATCCGGCGATGACTGCGGCCGGACTCATACTTAAAAACGAGATTATCCTCTGGTTCCGGGGGCGGATGGAAACCGGGCCGAGAGCCCTCGGAAACAGGAGCATACTTGCCCGGGCAGACGACAGAAGCCTGAAAGACAGGCTGAACCTTGCTCTTAAAAAAAGAGTGTGGTATCAGCCTTTCTGCCCGAGCCTGCTCATTGAAGATGCGAAAGAGCTGCTTCATACCGAAAAACTTAATACGGCCGATAATCCCTTTATGACAATGGCCTACTCCGTGAGAGATGACAGGATGAGTGCGATGGAGGGCGTTGTGAATTTGGACGGCACATGCAGGCCGCATTTTGTGGGCGATGAAAACCCGCGATACAGGGAGCTGCTTGGTCATATAAAAAAGAAAACAGGGTACGGAGTCGTCCTGAATACGAGCTTCAACATCCACGGAGATCCTGTTGTCTGCTCTCCCGAAGACGCCCTCGATACTTTGTACAGGACAGATGTCCGCTACCTTTTCATGGAGGATTTCCTGGTTGAAAACAAGGCTCGGTAAATTATATGAAAACCGGTTCTTTCCGGTTCTTCTCCTGGCCATGCATCTTCTTGTTATCGGCGTTGTGCTTTTTTTTATAGACTCTTACAGCAAAACCGCTCTTGAAAACATCCTGATGAAATGGATCCCGGTCAATCTTCATATCAACTTCTTTTTTATTATCTCTGCCGGAATTTTATGCCTTCCGGCCATAAAGGAGCATCTTAAGAATTATCTGAACAGAAAAGGTATATTGATTGCAGCCGTTCTTGTTGCAGCCTTCATGCTCTCATCCTTTTTTTCTCCGAGAAATCACCGCCTCTATTATGATGAAGACATATACGCCAATATCGGACAGAACATAGCGCTCAAAAGTCAGACCGGACTCTGCAATTACGGAACTTTCGAATATGAAGAGTATTATCCCCATTCCGTTTCATACAACAAGGAGCCGAGCGGGTGGCCGTATCTTATAAGCCTTGTTTTTCAGGTTTTCGGAGTCAATGAACTGTATGCTTTTTTTCTCAACAACCTTCTTTTTGCCGGCTCCGTACTGCTTGCCTATCTGATAACCTGGCATATAACAGGCAACTTCCAGGCATCTCTTTTTTCCTGTGTAATATTCGGTCTTATTCCCCAGAATCTGATGTGGGGAAACACGATAGCAGCAGAACCCGCGGCAGCTTTCTTTGCAGGATTATCCTTTCTGATACTCGTTCTTTATATAAAAACGCACAAAGATTCCTGTCTTTTTCTGCTTATGACAGTCCTGCCCTTTTCATGCCAGATGAGGCCCGAATCAGGTCTTATAATACCGGTGCTTGCGGTATATATCCTTCTTTTTTCACCCGGGATTCTTTCAGACAGAAAATTCTGGACATACTCGCTCTTTGCGGCGCTTATGCTGATACCTCATTTCATTCATATATACGCGGTAAGCGGACACTCATGGGGGGCTGAAGGAAGTAAATTCGCCCTCTCCTTTTTCTCAAACAATTTTTCCGTAAACGGCCTCTTTTATGTAAACAACATCGAATTTCCCGCTGTATTTACCATCCTTGCTTTTTCAGGCCTTTTATTCTCAAGAGATAGCATTAAACACAAGGCATGCTTTTTGACATGGTTTCTGCTCTTCTTCGCGATATTCCTCTTCTTTTACGCGGGCAGTTATCATTACGGGGCTGATGTGAGGTTTTCCCTTCTTACCTTCCTGCCTCTTGCCGTTCTTGCCGGAACCGGAGCAGAAGCAGTCCGCTCCCGGCTCGAATCATTGATTCCTTCCCCTCAAAGCACCGGCACTTTTCTTATGGTGTTTCTCATACTCTTTTCCGCCATCCGGTTTTTCAACATCGCGCATCGTGAAGGCCAGGAGGCGTGGGGCGCAAGATATGACCATAAATATGCAAAGGAATTCATACTAAATATTCCCAAACGCTCGATTGTTTTAAGCCAGAATCCGGCCATGTTTCTTCTCTGGGGACAGAATGCCATTCAGGCATACTCAGGCCTTGAGCAGCCTGAACTGATAAAGCAACTCATCGTTAAATACCAGGGAAACGTCTATTTTCATCACAATTACTGGTGCAATACAAAAAGCATAAGAAATATCCGTCTCTGTGATGCAATACGGGAAAAATATACCTTGACCGAAGTGGTGACAGCTCGCGAACAGGATCATAAATACGGCCTTTATCGGATCTCGTTAAAAGGGGAAAAACCGTGAGGCGTTAGGGCGTGAGAGCGTAAGTCGTGAGGCGTTAGAGCGAAAGGGGTAAGAGCGTGAGAGTGAAAGGGCGTGAGGCGTAAGAGCGGGATATGGAAAAGCCACATAAGAAGCTGGATGTGTGGAAAATATCAATGGAATTGGTTAAACTGGTTTACCGGATTACTTCCGATTTTCCGGAGCGCGAGACCTACAGTTTAACAAACCAAATCCGAAGGGCTGCAATCAGCATTCCGTCCAACATCGCTGAAGGAACTGCCAGACAAACAAAAAAAGAACTGGTAAATTTTCTTCACATTGCTCAGGGATCTTTGAGCGAACTTGATACACAATTTGATATTGCACTGAGTCTGAAATATCTGACAGAAGCGGAACGAAATAATGTTGATGATTTAATGATCAGAATCGATAAAATGCTGACGGGTTTGATACGATCGAAAAAAGCATAAATTGCGAATTTGAAAGTTCGACTTACCCCTTACGACTAACGAATATGAAATAAATTTGGAAACATAATATATGATGCATCCAATAAAATTCATCCTAATCATTTTATTACTGATGGCTCCTTCCGGTCTCTTTGCCGGCGTTATAAACACAAAAATAGATTTATCCTGCGCCGTTGATAAGAAAAACGACATTGCAATACAAGCTAAAATAGCAAACAAAGGAAATTCAACTGCTTATAGAGTTACTCTCTCGTTATTCATGGAAGACTGGGCACAGAAATTTGACAGTCTGGGTGATAACCTGCCGGGAGGCACGATTAAATTTAGTGAAAAATTTAGTATACCTGAGCTGAAACTAGGCCGGCACATGCTTGTCGCAAGGATCAGCTTTGAGGAGCAGAACGGAACTTCCCACAGGATTTATGAATATTTCCCTTTTTCGTATAAAACCGGCGGGATCGGCAAAGAACAACAGGAGCTTTCTCTGGAACTGAAACCGCCGGTATTCAACACACGGGCTTTCTGGGAGAAGAAAAAGAAGATGATAATTCACTTGAATAACCCGCATGACTATCCCGTAACGCCACGTGTCTCTTTTTTCCTTCCGGACGGTTATACCGCGGAGGAATCAATTATTACAACAGAGGTTTCCCCGAACAAAAATATTACTAAGGATGTTACCGTTGAAAAGGAAAAATCAATCAATCAGGGAGGAAAAATTCTTGCCGTTGCCTGGTATGAGAAGGACGGAATCATCTATTCGGCTAAATCGGAAGTAATGGCTGGAGTCGAAGAAAAACCCGTGCTGTTCAAGTGGTATGTCTTTTTCAGTATAATTATTCTGATCGCCGTAACAATTTTAATAACCATAAGGCGTAAGACGGAAGAGACGTGAATCGTTAGTTGTCAAGCGTAAGTCGTGAGTCGTCAGGCGTAAGTCGAGAAAAGCTTTTCCCCCTTACGCCTCACGCTCTTACGCCTTACGTCTTTCCCCCTGACGCCCTTACGCTCTTACGCCTTACGTCTTTTCCCCTTCTCCTATCACTCTTTTCACAAATTCTTCATCCGGATAAAAATTCCAGATATATTCTCTGATTTTCTCTTTCAGTTTCCTGTCAGCAGGTTCAAGCGCTATCGCTGTTCCGTAATGCCAGCCAGCCCTGTTCAATGCTGAATCCCATAGCAGGTTTAAGGGATCAATCGTTTTTGAACGCATAACCCAGTAGTTTCCAAGCTCCGCGTGTTGATTCGGATTCTTCTCCCCCGCAAAGTATGCCGCTCTTTCCATGCATGTATCCGCCGCCGGAAGCCACTTTTGATGGTAATCGGTCTTTTTCCACATATACGTATATTCCCAGCCGAGCCTCAAATGATATTCGGCGTTAAAGGGATTGAGGCGCACAGCATTCTCAAGGGCATCGATAATCTTTATGTGATATTCATTTCTGCTTTTATCATCCGATTCCCCGTTTCGGGCTGTTATCAGTTTTTCTGCCAGCCTGAATCTGTATTCCGCATTCTTGCCGTCCCAGGCGATAGCAGTTCCCACCTTCTCAATCGACGGATAACGTTCCCTGTTCAATGTCGAATTGGGAACGGTATTGCACAATGATTCAGCCGCAAGATGGCGGAAGGACCATATTCCGGACCACAGAATAACGCCCGTAAAAAGAAGAAACAGGAGTATTCCTTTCCGGTTCAGATCAAGACTGATATATTGATATCGAATTTTCTCTGTATGATGACGCTTCTCAAGATTAAGGGCGCTGCAACCGATAGCCGCAATTGCAACCATCATCATGAAATTGGCCGGTATATGAAGATTGAAATCGGAATAGGAATGGATGCCCATCGCCGCCAGAACAGCGAAAGGTACTGCGCCCAGGCATATTGAATATGAATTGTTTCTTGCCTTCCAGAGTCTTGCCGCATAATAAATATAAAAGGAGATACCTGCAATTAATAAGACAAATCCTGCAATTCCTGCTTCTGCTGCAAACTGAAGCCAGTCGTTGTGCGCAAACAGAAAATATTGTTTTTTATCTTCGGAAGACTGGTATCGCGGATATAGATACTGGAAATTTCCGATTCCGGCCCCGGTTATTTTGTAATCATCAAATATCTCGGATGTTTTCAGAGCGTATCGTTCTCTCGTCTCGTAGTCGCCTGAAATATGTTCGAACCTCTTTAACGAATAATCGATGCCGATATTATAGGCATATATGAATGTGACGATGAACATGGCAAGAAGCAGAAAGCCTTTTCTTCGATGCTCCTTTTTGAACAGAAACATGAGCCCCATGAAAAACATTGCAATTGATGCTGATATAATGCCTCCTCTTGACGCGGAGAGGATAAGCCCGAGACCCATGACAATACCCGATGTTATGACCAAAATCTTTTTTGCATAGATGCGATCTTTCGAAAACAATTCCGAAAGCCTTGTCCTGAAACTCTTTTTCCAGTCCGTTTTAATCTCGCCGCGCCTTTTTTTCTGTTTAGAATATGCTGCCGAAAAAGCAGCGGCAAGAAGAACTCCCATTCCCATCAGGCCTGCAAAATGGTTCCTGTTTATGTAGGTTCCGGTAACGTCATCTTTATACACTATTTTTCTGAACCATAGAATATACCCATGCCCTGAATATGTTTCAATGAGACCATACAACGCTTCAAAAGAGCCAAGCATCAGGATTACTGCCACGGCTGTATTTATACGCGCCCTTGAATTTAAAGTCTCAACGAGGCACCGGAATAACAACCAGTATGCAACTATTCTGATAAAGGACTGGCGAACGGGATATTCATAAGGAGAGAGCGCAAACCATGCGCTCCTGGCCTGTTCAAATTCAAAGAGAGGGGAACGGGCGATTTTCCCAACGGCAAGCGCCCCAGGTGAAATTGTTCTCACCATAGATTCAGGAAGGGGGAACATTTGAAAAACAAGGTAAGTAAAAAAGAGGTAAAATAAAATATCAAGATCGGTTTTTAAGTACAGATAAGTATATTTCCCGGTCCTTATATCTTTTGTAATATTTTTTTTAACTATGATAAAACTTGCAATAAAAATACATATAAAGACGAAGCTATATGCATAAGCGTGAACAGCGCCAAAAAGAATCACGCTGATTACAAGCACAGTCGTCAATATTACAAATGCCGCTTTATCCAATTTCCAACCTCAATTTGGGTTCCTGGCTTCCGACCCGTCTAAGGAGACTGGGGGGGCGTGCCTAAAAGCTCAGAAACAAAAAACAATATTTGAACCATACAAGGGCGCAAAGGACGCCAAGAGTTGTTGGGTTTTTTGTTGATTGGGTTTACAATCAACAAAATATACTTTGCCTGCGGCAGCTTCTCTGTTGAAGGTTAATTACTATTTTTATTTATATCGTCTTTCATAAGTAAGCGGGTGTTTTTGTTTTGCCGTGAATACCCGGCAAAGCAAAAGAATATAATCTTAGCGAGATTGGCGTCTTGAGCGAAGCGGGCGGTTTAAAGAAAAAACTGCAAACAAATTGAACGACCCTGTACCATCTGCTGGAGCAGGCGAGGCAGGCAAAATCCTGTCAATCCTCTCTAACTTTTTTTCTTTCTTTTATTTCTATCCCACTACTATTTCCAGACAAGGCCCAGCACAATCCCCAAAATCAACCAGATCGGAATGGAGAGGATCACACCCCATAATAGACCGGTCATGCTCTTTAAAGATTTTTCCGTTTTCCTGGTGGAAAG
>JAHJRK010000283.1 GCA_018830925.1 Pseudomonadota bacterium | reverse complement strand
CATATTCAACAGTACAAATAATTATCATTGATTCTCAGAGAACTATTTTGGTGTAGATAAGGTGTTAGACAGTCAAGGTTAGATCCAATATTATCAGATAAAAGTACGCATCAACCGGATGAGCCTTATTTTTACATTTTGGGGTAAAATCTCTCTGAAAAAGAGGCATATTCGCGCTTCCCCTGTATTACGACACAGCCTTCAAGCAGGGAATGCACTCACTGTTTCGGTTCATATCTCTCGAAATCATAGCTCTTCATTTTTTAAGAATAGACTCAACCTCACCAGCAAATGGCTTTTTATGCAACCATTGATATTCCTATATTATAATTTATGATTATCCACCAAAGCCAAATATGGCCGTAATATATGCCTTGACAAAGGCAAAACATACAACTATATTCTATAAAAAGAATATAAAGGATACGCGTGAAAGAATTTATAAAAGTTACGAAAGCCATTTCTGATCCGAACAGGGTAAAGATCGTAAAAATGCTTCAACACAAGAGGATGTGTGTATGCGAAATAAAGGCGCTGCTTCAAATCGCCCAGCCAAGCGTCTCCAAGCATCTTAAAATCCTTGAAAATGCCGGTCTTGTCGGCTCGGAAAAGGACGGGTTGTGGGTCAATTATCATCTTGCGGATGGAAGCAGCTCCCCATATGCAGCAAGCCTTTTAGGCAACCTGAGGCACTGGCTTTCGGATGACCCTGAAATTGCCCGAATGATAGTTAAACTTCCTGCAATACACAGAGAAGATATTTGCAAAGTGTGACGGCTTCGTAAAAAGTCATTCTGCTGTGTTGCGCTTCGTCTTTCGTCATTGCAGCGTACTAACATGTACGCTTCATTCCTCAAGATTCGCGCGCCTTGCATAATGTCCGCCTCAGGCGGATTACTTTGCCGTCCGGATTCATACTTTTTAAAAGTTTCTCAAAGATAAGGACTCTGCATGAAAATCATAAATAACATACCATGTCGCAATACAGTATCAAATAACCCCGATACTGAAAATACCTCCGAAAAAAATATTGGAATGAGGCGGTATATCTTGTATGCCCTGCCGGCTATTCTCATCTGGTGGCTTATTTATGACCGGCTGTCGGATTTATCACGTGCAGTTACATACTCATTTCTAAATCTAACCGAAGGGAACCACCTGAGCAGCGCTGTTGAATTTTTTTTGTTTGAAACACCAAAAGTTCTTATGCTGCTGATTCTTGTGGTTTTCGGAGTAGGTGTGATCCGGTCTTTTTTTACGCCTGAAAAAACGCGTAAAATTCTTGCAGGTAAAAAGGAAGCGGCCGGGAATATCCTGGCTGCACTTCTGGGCATTGTAACGCCGTTTTGCTCCTGCTCCGCAGTTCCGCTCTTTATTGGTTTTGTGACCACCGGCGTTCCTCTGGGAGTGACTTTTTCTTTTTTAATATCGGCTCCCATGGTAAATGAAATCGCCTTGGTGCTTCTCTATGGGCTGTTCGGCTGGAAAATCGCCGCCATCTATCTAGTCACCGGCCTGCTTATTGCCATGATTGCCGGATGGGTTATAGGAAAACTCCGCATGGAACGCCATCTTGAAGAGTGGGTTTTACAGATTCAGGCGGGCGGAAATGGAATGGTTGAGGAAAACCTGAACTGGACAAACAGGATTCAGTACGGCATTGATGCGGTTAAGGAGATTGTCGGGAAGGTCTGGCTTTATGTAGTGTTGGGAATTGCGGTGGGCGCGGGCATTCACGGATATGTTCCAGAAGGATTCATGGCTTCCATCATGGGAAAAGGCGCGTGGTGGTCTGTTCCGATTGCAGTTTTAATCGGCATCCCGATGTATTCCAATGCAGCCGGTATCATCCCAGTGGTTCATGCCCTGATTGAAAAAGGTGCGGCTCTCGGAACTGTGCTGGCCTTTATGATGTCAGTGATCGCGCTCTCCCTGCCTGAAATGGTGATTCTGCGCAAGGTGTTAAAACCCGCACTGATAGCAACATTTGCAGGTGTTGTCGGTTTTGGAATTCTGATTGTAGGATATCTTTTTAATATGCTCATATGATAAAGAAGGAGGATTACGTGGAAATTAAAATACTGGGGCCCGGTTGCCCGAAATGTAAACAGACAGAAGAGGTTGTACGGCAGGTAGTTGCCGAAGAAGGAGTTGCTGCCGATATCGAAAAGGTGACTGATGTCATGAAAATTGCCGGTTACGGGGTTTTCGGAACGCCGGCCGTGATTGTCGACGGCGAAGTTAAGAGCGTGGGCAAGATTCCCAAAAAAGAAGATATAAAAACGTGGATAAAAAAATGACGAGATTAAGCCGGATATCTATAAAGAATAATATCTGTGTCTCAGTGTTAACGCTGGCTGTTGCACTGTTTATTTTCTTAACGGCCACTTTTGCAGAGGAATTTGAAAATATTCCAGCTAAAGGAACGGTAACAATGATAGATCTGGGAGCCAAATCATGCATTCCCTGCAAGATGATGACGCCTATACTCGAAAAGCTTGAAAAAAGCTATAAAGGCAGGGCAGAGATAATATTTATTGATGTTCGGGAAAACCACTCCCAGGGGCAAAGGTTTCGCATTCAGTATATTCCGACACAGATTTTTTTTGATAAAACCGGGCGGGAAGTATACAGGCATGTTGGATTCATGAGCGAAAGAGATATTGTTGCTCAATTGGAAAAAATCGGAGTTAACTGAAACGAAACAACGCTCGCTAACCCCACTGCTTGCTGAGGGAAGTTTCAATAATTAGATTGAGAAAATGATTGAAACACTTTTTTTGACAGCTAATGAATGGATCACAGGCGGTACGGGACTCGCTCTTCTCGGATGTTTTTTATGGGGCATGGTCAGCGTGCTCTTCAGCCCGTGTCACATGGCTTCCATTCCGCTGATTGTGGCCTATGTTGCCGGGCAGGAAAAAGCCATTGATCCCCGACAGGCAGTCTGGTATGCGGGAACCTTTACGCTGGGGCTCTTTATCACAATTACACTAATCGGCCTGGTTTGCGCCTGGTTGGGTAGGATGCTCGGCGATGTTGGTATCTGGTGGCAGGTGCTGGTCGGCGGTGTGCTGATCTGGGTGGCCATGGGCATGCTGGGCGTGGAAGCCTGTTCGATGTCAGGTACGCTGCTTTACCGTCTGAACCTTAGAGGTCTTCACGGCGCATTCGGGCTGGGCTTGGCTTATGGTGTTCTGTCCGGATCATGCACGTTCGGGTTCATCGCTCCGATACTGGCCATTGTCACCGTCCAGCAAAAGATCTTGACCGGAATTATGATGATTATGCTGTTTGCGCTGGGGCATTGTCTGCCAATTGTTGTTGCCGGCAGTTCAATAGCCCTGATCCGCAGGCTGACGGAAAACAGGTCATGGCAGGGCGCCGGCAACTGGTTCCGCAAAGGTGCCGGAGTGATTATAGGTTTTCTTGGCTTATATTTTATATTAAATCCATTTTTAACGGCTTCGTAATCAGACGGCAAAGTAAAAAGCTCATTATGCAAGGCGCACGAATCTTGAGGAATGAAGCGTACATGTTAGTACGCTGCAATGACGAAAGATGAAGTGCAACACAGCAGAATGACTTTTTACAAAGCCGTCAATATTGTCAGGAGGACTGATTATGTCAGAAGCAAAGCGGCTTTCATTTCTTGACAGGTTTTTAACGCTATGGATTTTTCTTGCCATGTTTGCCGGCGTTTTCTGGGGATACTTTTTCCCCGGCGTAAAGAATGTCATCAACATCTTTCAGGTCGGTACCACAAATATTCCGATTGCCATAGGCCTCATCCTTATGATGTACCCTCCCCTTGCCAAGGTCAAATATGAAGAGCTGAAGGAAGTATTTAAAAACTTCAAAGTTCTGGCTCTTTCCCTTGTTCAGAACTGGGTTATCGGCCCGATACTGATGTTTCTGCTCGCAATTGCGTTTTTATCCGGGCATCAGGAATACATGGTCGGGCTTATCCTTATCGGTCTTGCAAGATGCATCGCGATGGTAATCGTATGGAATGATCTTGCATCAGGAGATACGGAATACTGTGCGGGTCTTGTCGCATTCAACTCGATATTCCAGGTGCTCTTTTTTTCCGTTTATGCTTGGATTTTTATTACGATTTTGCCTGCATGGCTGGGATTAAAAGGAATGGTGGTGGATATTTCCATCGGGCAGATTGCTGAAAGCGTATTCATATATCTTGGAATTCCATTTATTGCCGGCATGATTACAAGATTCATTGGCCTTAAGACGAAAGGGAAAAAATGGTACGAAGAAAAATTCATTCCCAAAATAAGCCCCATCACTCTTATCGCTCTTTTATTTACAATCCTTGTGATGTTTTCTCTTAAAGGTGAATATATTGTCCAGCTTCCCTTTGATGTCATCCGTGTGGCGGTTCCTCTGTGCATCTATTTTTTTGTCATGTTCTTTGTCTCTTTTTTTCTTTCAATGAAAGCAGGGGCCACCTATGAGCAGTCCGCAACACTGAGTTTTACTGCGGCTTCAAATAATTTTGAGCTTGCCATTGCCGTGGCAGTGGCGGTATTTGGAATAAATTCCGGGCAGGCATTTGCAGCAGTAATAGGGCCGCTTGTCGAAGTTCCTGTGTTGATAAGCCTTGTAAATGTCGCTCTCTGGCTCAAGAAAAAGTACTTTCCGTATGCTGTTGAAACACCGGCCGGAGTTTGCCATGTCACATGTAAACCATCATGATTGTTACAGAACCGTAAATGTTTGCGAGGAAATATAATATGCTTCTGAAAAGTTATTCAAAAGAAGTCTTCAGGGCAAAATGCAATCCAAACTTTGAAGCTGTTCACTGCATTGCCTATCTTGACCAGGACATTGGAGATGTTCTGCCGTATCTCAACGCCGTCCTCGGCGGATTTGAATACCTTAAGGAGCATCCGGCCGTGATTTTCAAAGCGCAGGGGAAAATAATCACCGTACATGGCAATAAGATTGCTATAAATGCCCTGAAAGATGCCGAAGAAGCGGACAAGATTCTCGAATGGCTTAAAAAAGAAATAAACGACGCATGGGACAAACGGGATGAGATTACTCCGTGTTTTGAAGGCGCTCCGAAGCCTAAAATCATTGAAATTCTTAAGCTGTTGCCCAAAACAAACTGCCGGGAATGCGGAGAAACAACCTGCATGGTTTTTGCGGCAAAGATGGCGGAAGGAATCAAAGCTACGGATGATTGTTCGCCGATGATAAATGAAAATAAAGAAAAACTAAAAAACTACATGAGCAGTTTTAGATTTGAAGAGCAGGATATATGACATTTAACAGCGGGCAAATTTGGATGAAAACCATAAAACAGATATTCTTTATTGCTCTGATTGTATTGGTTGCCGGGTTTGCTTCAAACATGCTCAGGTCAGACAAAATACCTCTTGTGGAAGATTGGTCGGCAAAATCAAATCTTGTGACCTCCTCCGGGGAGAACCTTGAGATATCTCTTGCCGAAGCTTCAAACCTGTTTAAAAAAGGTGGGGGCGCTTTTATTGATGCCAGATCACGGGCAGAATATGATGCGGGGCACATTAAAGGTGCTAAAAGCCTTCCGTACAAGGAAGCTGACTGGAAATTCGTTGAAGCAATGGACGGAATTTCAGAAGATAGTGCCTTAATCACATACTGTGACGGAGAAACATGCGAACTCAGCATGGAGCTTGCGATTTTTCTACGTAATACAGGCTATAAAAACGTGAAGGTACTGTCAAACGGCTGGTCGGTCTGGAAACAAAACGGTCTGCCCGTGGAAACCGGAGAGTGATGAAAGAAGAAATCAGACAAAAAATTTCGATGTCTCTGTATCACGGGGCAAGAATAGTGCTGGGCATAGTATTTGTTTATGCGAGCTATGACAAGATTCTTCATCCTGCCGCTTTTGCAAAGATTATTTACAATTACCGGATTCTTCCGGATGAACTTATCAATTTATCCGCTCTCTTTTTGCCGTGGCTTGAACTCACGATCGGTTCTCTTCTTATTATTGGAGTATGGTTACCGGGTTCCGTTTTTATCAGCAATATTCTTCTGATCATTTTTTTCTGCGCGCTTATGTATAACAAGGCCCGCGGTCTTGATATAAGCTGCGGATGCTTTTCGACAAGCTTGGATGATGCCCCTCAATCAAATCTTTACATACTCCGGGATTTTGGATTTATTGTTATTTCCCTATATCTGTTTGTCAAAGTTTTCATAACCAATTCTGCCGGCATCAAGTCTCCTTTCCGAAGAACTCCTTGACTCATTCAATTAATTCATATATTTATAGATTCACAAGAAGCTATAAAAGCATCTCCGCCTCAGTCGGATTCCTGGCCTTCATGGTGAAAATGGATACAATTATGCCGGTAAAAAGAATATTCGCTTCGATAATTCTCGGGATCGCCGTCGTTTTATTTTGTATCGGTTCCGCAGCCGGCAAAGAAGAGTACGCCAGGAAAACCGGGAAAGGCTGCATTTTCTGCCATGAGGAGAAGACCGGAGGTGCAATTAAAACTGCTGGTATTGCCTATATAAAAAACGGCTACCAGTATCCGATACCTCTACATATCATCAAAAAAGCCGTCAAGGTCCAGAGCGCTTTCCATAAGACAGCAAGATTCATAATAGGATATCTTCACATTCTTGCCGCTTTTATCCTGGTCGGCGCCATATTTTACATCCATATTTTCATAAAACCTTCGCAGATAACAGGAGGTATTCCGAAAGGAGAGCGCATACTCGGCATATCGTGCCTGATTACACTCACAATAACCGGCATCTATCTGGCATGGT
>JAHJRK010000282.1 GCA_018830925.1 Pseudomonadota bacterium | reverse complement strand
TTGATTTTGAAATCTGGGATTTAAAAACAAGAGCTGAGACAACGACAAAAAAGAGCGATATAAAGATAAATGTCGGGAGCAGGACATCAAGCGATATTTTAACCCCCTCTACCGATCCGTCAAAGAGCATAAGGGAGCCGAGCAGAAATGAAACGACCCCGGCAACGCTTAAAAGGCCGTAACTGGTGATCTTCATTTCGAGAATGAAAAAAATCACGGCAAGGATAATAAGAAGTATGCCTGCGTAGTTGACGGGAAGCGTCTGGAAAGAAAAAAAAGCCAGAATAAGCGCAATCCCTCCGACTACCCCGGGGAAAACAGCACCGGGATGCGCCAGCTCGAAATATATCCCTGCAAGCCCTATCATCATCAGTATGTAAGCGATGTTCGGGTTGCCTATTGTTTTTAATATCTTTGTCCTTAACGACTCCGTATATTCGGTTATCTTGTAATCATTAAGTTTCAATACTCCCTTGTCCTGAATATTCCGGCCGTTAATCTTTTTTATCAGGTCATCTATATCGTTTGCCGTAAGGTCTATTACATTCTCTTTCAAAGCCTCAGTCTCTGTGATTGATACGCTTTTTCGCACCGCGTTTTCAGCCCAGACAGCATTTCTCTGCCGTTTTGAAGCAATGCTCCTTGCATATGCCGCCATGTCATTAGTGATTTTATCGGACATCGGCCCGCCGATATCTTTCCCGCCTATTCCTACCGGATGAGCGGCCCCTATATTTGTCCCGGGAGCCATTGCGGCAACATCCGCAGCCATTGTAATTATTACCCCGGCAGAGGCTGCTCTTGCTCCGCCCGGCGCCACGTAAACAACGACCGGCAGCTTCGATGCAAGAATATCCATCACCATTTCACGCATCGATTCCGAAAGGCCTCCCGGCGTGTCAAGCCGGATTACGATGCAGCCGAAATCATTCTCCGCAGCGTACTTCAGACCACTTTTCAAAAAATCGGCCACACCCGGGTTTATATCGGCTGAAATATTTATAAGGCACACATCTCCCTGCCCTGCGATGCTGTAGCCTGCAGACGTAATCAGCAGTAAAGATAAAACAAGAATAAATATACCTGATCTCATGTTTTTCATATGTATTTTTCAGACATCCATCATGCTCATAAGTTTTTTCATGTCTTCCCACACATCGCGCTTTTTCTCAGAGTTCCGCAAAAGATATGCCGGATGATAGGTCGGCATGACTTTTATTCCCCGCAGGTCAAAAAACCGCCCCCTCAACCTTGAAATCGGCTCAACCGTATCAAGAAGAGTCTGGGCTGCAAATGTACCGAGTGCGCAGATAAAATCAGGCCTTATCGCATCGAGCTGACCTTCAAGAAACGGAAAGCAGGTCTTTATCTCGTCAGGCGCAGGGTTCCTGTTTCCCGGCGGGCGGCATTTTATGATGTTGCAGATATATACTTTCTCCCTGGTGAGGTTTATAGCCTGTATTATCTTTGTTAAAAGCTGCCCCGCCTTTCCCACAAACGGCTCGCCCTGCTGATCCTCATCATAACCCGGACCTTCACCCACGAACACGAGCCTTGCATCTGGGTCTCCTGTTCCGAATACTATATTGGTGCGCTCCTTACAGAGTTTACACCTTTGACAATCTCCAATCAAGCTTCGCAATTCTTTCAGATCATCAGCGGCAGATGACAGGTTCCTGTCCAGATTTTTTACGATGCCGATGGTCTTTTCCGCACAGTCAAAACCCGTACATCCGGCTTCAGCCATATACCTGAGCGTATTGCAGGTTTTTTCGAGAATATCCCCCGGATTATTATCATCAAGGGCTTTGCCGTAATTGCTTCCGGCCCTGACCATTTTTATAAGTTCCTTTCAGGAAAGTTTCCGGCATCAAGTTCCAGAATCCGGTCAAGAAGAATATGCGCAACCGATTCCTTCTCCATTAGCGGCAATATCTCTTTATCGCCGTTTCTGAAAAACAGAGTAACCTTGTTTGTTTCGGTCCCGAAACCGGAAGATTTTCCGTCAAGAAGGTTTCCGGCTATGATATCAAGATTTTTTCTTTCAAGCTTTTCCTTCGCATTTTTTTCGAGGTTTTCGGTTTCCGCCGCAAAACCGACAAGGATCTTGTTTTTCCTGTTTTTTCCAAGCTCCAGCAAAATATCCTCGGTTTTCTGAAGAGGAAGCACCATCTCTGCTTCGCCTTTCTTCATCTTCTGTTTCGCGGTTACCGAAGGCCTGTAATCCGAAACAGCGGCGGTCTTGATAATTATGTCTGCCTTTTTCATATTATCAAAAACGGCTGCCGCCATCTCCTTTGCGGAACCGGCTCTGATTATTTCCACATTTACCGGCACCTTAAGACTCACAGGACCTGAAACAAGAAGAACATCAGCGCCCCTGTGTTCGGCAGCTCTTGCAACGGCATAGCCCATCCTGCCCGAAGAAGGATTGCTTATATAACGCACAGGATCGATATGCTCCCTCGTGGGGCCGGCGGTGACAAGAACTCTCTTCCCCTTAAAATCCTTGGGGGCAAGAGAGTAAATAAGCCTGTCCAGAATCTCTTCGGGCTCGGGAAGCCTTCCCTGCCCGGTAGTACCGCAGGCAAGTTCTCCTTCAGACGGCTCAACAATAAAATACCCGTCTTTTTTCAGGATATTGATGTTCCTCTGAACCGAAATTTTTTCATACATGTTCGTATTCATTGACGGGCAAATAATGACCGGACATGTAACGGCAAGAAGAAAGGTGCTCAGCGCGTCATCTGCTATACCGCCCGCTATCTTTCCGATAATATTCGCTGTTGCCGGGGCAACAACAACTGCATCCGCCTCTTTCGCCCATTCTATGTGCCTTATAGACGAGTTGCCCCCTTTTTCAAAAAGATCCGTGCATACAGGGTTACCGGACAGGGCTTCAAATGTCAGAGAGCCTACAAAAGCAGACGCGTTTTTTGTCATGATGACCCTTGCATTTGCATCCTGCTTCTTGATAAGCCTCAGAAGTTCCGCGCTCTTATATGCCGC
>JAHJRK010000281.1 GCA_018830925.1 Pseudomonadota bacterium | reverse complement strand
CTGAAAGTATTTATCCTCATAATCGATCTGCATTGGTAATGTTCCCTCAAAGGTCTCAATCAGTTCCCCCGATCTTATCAATCGCACCTTTATCTTATTCTCTGAAGCCACAGTCGCAGAAAGTGAAATTTTTATTTTGGGACTCTCTTTTAATATTATTTCATCCCCGGAAACCCCCTTGTTTTTACCATCAGGCGGGCAGACAGAAAACTCATCGAGCCTGACAAACTGCGGATAATTGCCTCTGTATGCATACATTTTTCCATTTTTTAGCGCCACCAGCACACCTTTCCTGCTTTTTTCATGAAGCAGAAAAACTGTAGGGAAATTCCCCGGTTTCTCCCCGCTTTCTTCCTCATGAAAATCCGCCGTAGATATTCCCCAGACCGGTCTGCTTCTTATCCCATTACAATACGCGGTTAAAACTCTATCCCAGGCATTCCCCGGTTCCGTAACAGTTATGTTGTCCCCGTAAAGAGCGGCAAACCCCGTATAGCCCTCTGATTCCTCCAGCACCTCCGGATAAGGAGGAGTATCAACCCGGATCGGTCCAATACTTCTGACGCCCGATTTCGTTTCAGGATAGTTCCAGAAGGTCAGCCCTCCTCTTTCATTTACGTAATCCACAAGAAGCTGATAAGGGGCCATCCCCTTGTCGCCATGATACTGATCAAAAGGAGAACTCCTGAAAGGATTGCTGTTGGCAATAAAAGCCACGCTCAAAACAGCAATAATGATCCCTGTTATTCTGTAAAATCCTCCCCACCTTATCAGAAAAATGGAAACCGCGAGAGAGCTCAGAAACAAAAGGATACCGGGAAGAAGAATTCTGGTATATTCTGAATTGACACCGTTATGCAAAACCGGAAGATTCTCATAATCCTCCGGTTTATCCATGCCTATGGTCAAAATTCTCTTTTCATGATTATGCGCGGTAAGATTGTTTTTAAAGTACGAACCCGTCCAGTAATAAAAAGCGGCAGACTCCGAACCGGGAATTAAAATCATATCCGGAAATTTTTTCCGAACTTTACTGATTGAATCAAGATAAGCCTTTGCGCCCTTCTTATTGACCGAATTCAACTCAACCCTTTTTTTAACAATATTTCTGAAAGGCGGAAGGCCGTATTCCATGACCACCCTGTCATGGTCATTGATAACAAGAACTTCAAATCCTCTCTCCTTTGCTTTTCTTACAAGGGTTTCAATATCGTAAGCTCCATCACTGAAGGTACTGCGAAGATCAATCAGACCGGCAACCTGCTGATAGTCACTTCCATATGAATCAACGGTCAATAATGAAAAAATCAAGGCCGAGAAGGCAACAAGACCTGCCATCTTATTGAAAATGCGCTTCATTTACCATTCCTTTTGTAATGTGAGACCTTTGAAGAACGTCCAATTTTGCTCAAGTACAAGGAAGGCGATAATTTCAACCACAGGAATACTTTTAGTATTTCGAGGATTGAAATTTGAGCCTGACGCAGTAATCGGGCAAAAGGGGATGTTATGCAAAGGTCTCAATGTTTTTCTGTTGCAACATGGTTCGATACAACCGATCAATTTTTTGTACCATTGCATCTGCGCTGTAATCGGCGGCAACAATCTTTCCCCTGTTGCCCATTTTCTTTCTTTTTATCGGATCGCTAAGAAATATGTTGATGCTGTTTACCAGTTCTTCTACATCTCCCGGAGGAACCAGGTAGCCGTTTTCACCATGAACCACAAGATCGAGAACCCCTCCGACATCACTTGCCACAATCGGTTTCCCCAGTGCCATTGCCTCAACGAGAACTCTCCCCATTCCCTCATTAAGCGATGGAAGCACAAACAGACCAAATATAGACATCGCTTCAGCCACATCCGGCCGCCAACCCAGAAATTTCACTTTCTCTTTCATGCCCAGCTTTGAGGCCATATTTTTCAGTTCGTCAGAAAGTTCACCATCGCCTAAAAAGACAAAGGTTGTATTCGGCCTCGCATTCACAATGTTTGCTGCCGCTTCGATTAAATGTCTGTGTCCCTTCACAGGTGTGAGCCTCCCGGTTGTGCCGACGACCAGGTCACCCTCTGATATCCCCAGTTTTCTTCTCAAAGCCGCAGGATCAACAGACAGATTTAAAAACCTATCCAGCTTGATTCCGCTATGCACAACTGAGAACTTATCCCCGGAGGCAATGCGGAGGTGAAGATGATCATTTTTTTCCTGCTCTGTCAGCGCAATAATTTTTTCCGTAATGAAAGCCGTAACTTTTTCAAGAATAATATAAAATGATGTCTTCAATCTGCCAAAGTACCCCCAGAATACATGCCCGTGAGGCGTATGGATAATGATTGGAACCCTGGCAAAAAACGCCGCCCATCTTCCCAGTATTCCAGCCTTGGAAGTGTGGGTATGGACGATATCGGGACGCTCATATCGCAGTATTTTAATCAGGGCAAAAAAGGTTTTAAAATCATAAAAAGG
>JAHJRK010000280.1 GCA_018830925.1 Pseudomonadota bacterium | reverse complement strand
GCCATGCCGGAAGGTTTTTTTTAACAGCATCACGGGCAATGGCGTCCGCATCTATTATGATTGCGCCCGCTTCCCTTAAAATAGAGGATACGGTGCTTTTGCCTGTGGCAATTCCACCTGTAAGACCGGCTATTATCAAATTGCACCTCTTATTTGATGCTCTCGTAAAAAAAGTCAAAAATCCAACGGCAAAGTAAAAAGTTCAAGTTCGAGGCGTCGCGAATTCCGTTTGATGAGGCGTACTTTTCGTACGCCGCAATCATAACGGGATGAAGCGCAACGAAGACACGATAGTGACACGAAGTGAAGCGATAGCGCTAACCTTATGCGCTAATCGGGCTCTTTACGAAGCCGTTTATTTGCCCTTGAAAACAGGCCCCCTTTTCTGTTTAAAAGCCCTCGGCCCTTCCTTCGCATCTTCGCTCAGAAATATCGGAATTGCGTATTCGAGCTCCTTTGCCATACCATCTTTGATCGACATGCCTGTTATGGCATGGACCGCCTTCTTTATTCCAGATACTGCAAGCGGTCCATTTTTGATAATGATATTTGCGTAACGCTCGGCTTCTTCCATGACCATGTTTGCAGGGACAATTTTATTTACAAAGCCAAGACGGAATGCTTCATGCGCGTCCATAAGCTCTCCAGTAAGCAGAATCTCCATCGCTTTTGCATACGGAAGCTGTCTGGGCAGCCAGACTGTTGAACCCCCTGCCGGAAAGATAGACCATTTGACCTCCTGAAGACCGAATTTGGCGTCGAAAGAGGCAATCCGAATATCTGCTCCGTAAAGAAGTTCAAAACCACCGGCTATGGCAAAACCGTTTACAGCGGCTATTAAAGGTTTGTTGAGTTCAAAACCCCGTAAGAATGCATTCTGGAGAAGCTGGGAATTGCTCAGAATGATTTTATCGGCTTCGGTTTCGGCTTTTCGGGCGCCGGTTAAAAGAGGAATCAGGCGGGCAAGATCCGCCCCCGCGCAAAAAGACTGGTCACCTTTTCCTGTGATGATCGCGCAACGCAGATCGCCGTCATCCCTGTAATCCACCCATGCGTTTGCCAGCTCAACTGCCGTTTCAGGATCAACGGCATTCCGGGCTTCAGGCCTGTTTATTGTCAGGTAAGCTATTTTATCCCTTTTTTCATATATAAGAGCCATAATCGTATGTTCCTTTATTGGACGGACTTTTTACGAAGCCGTCATAATTAAGATATTGACTTTAAATACCCAAGCTTCTAAATGAAGTCAAGGGAATTGAATCTAATTATAATTTCGAACAAGACTCATATGATGAACTTGCTTTTGACGGCTTCTCAAAAAGTCATTCTGCTGTGTTGCGCTTTATCTTTCGTCATTGCAGCGTACTAACATGTACGCTTCATTCCTCAAGATTCGCGGCGCCTTGCATAATGAGCTTTTTTCTTTGCCGTCGGAATAATATTGTTAAGAGATCATTATTTTAAAGTGACAGGACAAGTAAGTGATATCCATGAAAGCCGGATATGATGGCTTTGTAAAAAGGAGAATAACCATATGACTGATATTTTTGCTGATGTCGAACCGATGGTGTTCAAGAGCGGAATTAATGTTCCGTACACCTGGTGGACAGGAGAAACGGCCGGCACCTTCTTTATGTCTATAAGAGATGAAAAAAAAATAATGGGACGAAAGTGTATAAAATGCAACAAAACCTATGTTCCACCAAGGAAAGTCTGCCCTGTCTGTTTTCAGGATGAGATGGAATGGATTGAGGTCCGGCCGGAGGGGGTTCTGGATTCTTTCACAATCGTAAGAAGACAGCTTGCATCACTTCCCCGGAAAGTACCGGTTATTTTCGGACTGATAAGGCTTGGTGGAGCCGACACCTCGATTCTTCACTATGTGGAAGTTGCGGATCATCGGAAGATAAAAATAGGGATGCGGCTTAAGGCAAAATTTTGCGACGAAAGAAACGGGACTATCCACGATATAGCCTGTTTCGTTCCGGCAGAGTGAAGGGATGGAATATGGATAAAGCGGCTGTTATAGGCATTGGAATGACTAAAATCGAGGCAAACAAGATTGAAGAGACATTTGCCGACATGGTTTGGGAAGCGGTCAACAAGGCCCTTTCCGATGCAAAAATGACGATAGACGATATCGATAATGTAATTACAACCTCAAATGATTTCTGGGACGGTAGGACAATATCCTGCATGGCTGTGGGAGATGCAAGCGGAGCGCGCCATAAGAACGTTTCATGCGTAGAAGGGGACGGAACATTCGGCGCATTTTACGGACTTTCAAGAGTGCTTTCCGGATCGTATGGAACAACTCTTGTAACGGCCCACAGCAAGGGCTCTGAAAGCATATCGAGCCTTATCACAAACGCGGCTTTTGATCCCATATACGACAGAGCGCTCGGTATGGACATGGTCTCTGCCTGCGCATTGCAGGCTGCGGCATATATGCACCGCACCGGTACAACGCCTGAGCAGATGGCGATGGTATCCGTCAAAAATCACGGTAATGCAAAATACAACCCTCTTTCTCAACTTCCGATGGATATAACGATTAAAGATGTACTTGAATCGGAAATGATATCGGATCCTCTTCATAAGCTCGATTGTTCCCCCGTATCAGACGGATGCTGCGCCGTAATAATAGCAAATGAAAAAAGGGCGTCACAATATGGCGGAGTTCCGGTATGGATAAAGGGAGTTGCTTTCTGTTCTGATTCATATTTCCTTGGAGACCGCGAGATATCAAAGGCCGTCGCGCTTACAAAGGCGGCAAAAAATGCCTTTTCGATGGCTGGAATTGAAAATCCGGCTTCTGAAATCGACGTGGCTGAAGTTTATGATGCCTTCACATACCAGGAACTAATGT
>JAHJRK010000279.1 GCA_018830925.1 Pseudomonadota bacterium | reverse complement strand
GATTTTTTATAAGTGAAACGGCGGTTATTCTGTTCAAAGAAGAATGTTATCTGTTCGTCGCCTGATCCGTAAAGCAGTACATACCTGAAATTATCCGGCAGCTCTTTGAACGGTGTATATATATTAAAGTCATAGTGCCTTGCCAGCGATTCCAGAAAATCATTGAAATGAACCGAATTCCTGTTTGCCCATGGAGCAACCGCGCCCTGACGTAAGGAGAGCTCACTGTTTGGAATGATAAGATCAGGGTCGAATTCCGTAGTTGTTCCGAGTCCATCACATTTGGTGCATGCTCCCTGCGGGGAGTTGAATGAAAAACTTGCGGGTGTGAATTCGGGATAGCTGATTCCGCACGTGACACACGCAGATTTTTCACTGAACAGGATCGATTCTCCTCCCTGGACATCAACCGTAACAAGTCCGTCCGACTGTGACATGGCCAGTTCGAGGGAATCTGCGAGCCTGTTTCTTATGTTTTCCTTTATGACCAGACGGTCGACCACGACTTCTATTGTGTGTTTTATGTTCTTATCTGGCTTCTCCGTTTCCTCAATCTCGGAGATTTTACCGTCTATCCTGACTCTTGAAAACCCGTCTTTTTTCAGCTGCTTTAAAAGCTTTTCAAAGGATCCTTTCTGGCCGGAAACAAGAGGGGATAAAATAACAATTTTTGTTCCTTCGGGAAAAGAGATGACCTTGTCAGCGATCTGATCGAGAGACTGGGCGGTTATCGGTTTTCCGCATATATAACAATGAGGCGTTCCGGCCCTAGCATAAAGAAGTCGTAAATAGTCATATATTTCGGTGACAGTTCCAACCGTTGACCTTGGGTTGTGGCTCGCAGTCTTTTGTTCGATTGCAATTGCGGGAGAGAGCCCCTCAATTGTATCTACATCGGGCTTTTCCATGCGCTCCAGGAACTGGCGGGCATAGGTGGAAAGTGATTCAACATACCTGCGCTGACCTTCCGCGTAAAGAGTGTCGAAAGCAAGAGTTGATTTGCCGGACCCGGAAAGACCCGTGATTACGACGAGCCTGTTCCTCGGCAAGTCGACGTCAATATTTTTAAGGTTGTGCTGTCTGGCACCCCTGATAATTATTCTGTCTGAACTCATTATAAAATCCTTCAGATGACTACTTTGTTTTTTTACAGCGGCTTAAACATTCTGCCTGGAATGCCGCCATTTTTATTGCTGCGATAAGGCTGCCGGGATCGGCCTTTCCTTTTCCGGCAATATCATAGGCGGTACCATGATCCACGGAAGTCCTTATTATCGGGATTCCGAGGGTTGTGTTGACACCATCGGTAAAATGTATCATTTTAAACGGAATAAGTCCCTGATCATGATACATGCAGACAACAGCATCGTAATTTCCCTTTAATGCATTATAAAAGATTGTATCAGGCGGATAAGGTCCCGAAACTCTAAACCCTTCGCAAGCCGATTTCTCTATAGCAGGCCTTATGATATTTTCCTCCTCGTTTCCGAATATCCCGCTTTCACCGGCATGAGGGTTGAGTCCTGCAACGGCTATTTCCGGGGAATCAATGCCGAAACGTTCAATAAGCGCCTCTCCCGTGATTCGTATTGTTTTTAAGATATTTTCAGTTGTAACGGACTCTGACACTCTGGAAAGGGGCATGTGGATGGTAACGAGGGATACCCTGAGCCTGTCACCGGCAAGCATCATGACATAATCTTTTGTTCCTGTGCTTTCTGCAATAAGTTCGGTATGCCCGTTATAATCAAATCCTGACATTTGCATCGCTTTTTTATTTATGGGGCATGTAACGATCCCTGATATCTCCTTATTTATCGCCATACCGGTTGCGGCTTTGATATATTTAACCATGGCTTTCCCCGTCTGCATCGTGGGATTTCCCCATGACTTTTGGTTGAAATCAAGTTTGGAAAGAGATATCAGATCAATAGACCCGGCCTCAAATCTTCCTTCGCAAGGATTAATGACGGGATTAAATTTTATCGCGCTGCCCGAGCATTTTTTTGCCGCAGAAAGAACCCCCATGTCTCCGATTACAAGAGGCCTGCATAGTTCGTAAATATATGGCGTACTCAGGGCGGACAATATTATTTCCGGGCCGATTCCCGCCGGGTCTCCAGCGGTTATTCCTATTATGGGCCTGATATTTTTCATGGCAAAACCTTTCCTGAATTTTGATAATAAAAATTATACTACAGAGCCGGGCATACTTTTTCAACAATTTCCAATGTGTTTTGAAAACAAATATTCATTAAGTAGATTATGGCAAAAAATGAAAGGTAATCGTAGAATTTACGAGATTATAAAAAACGAGGTTAATGTTTGTTTGTGAAAAGTAAGTGCCGATATGCTTAAAATACCTGAAAAAATTACTCCGGAAAAAAATGATTGCAGATAAAGGCCTTTGCATGTTTATGTGATAATTATTATTTGATATCAGCGAGATAAAAATTGTTAATAACTTTTATCAAAATATGTGAAATTCAGTTTTTATCCGGTTTGACACAATAGATCTGATGCTTTAAAACGACACCAAGTTTAATTAAAGCTCCCTGCAGCAAGTTGCGGGGAATCTTCGACCGAAGGGAATAGTGTCTATTTATAATTTGCTCGCTAACCCAGTCGCAAATCCTTCTCGGTGTATCTTCGGCGAGGAATGCGCTTGCTGTTTCGGTTCATCTGTTTGAATCACCGGGTAATAACTTTTGGTAATGTTTAATGAACATCTCTCTTCAGTAAGCTGGCGTTCAAAAATAACCGTAACATTGAAATGCCATGACCTGCATAAGGAGCCGTAAGCCGTGACCTGCATAAGGAGCCGTAACAAAATGGTCAGAAATGTAATAGTTATTTTGTAACGGCTCCTAACAAAATGGTCAGAAATGTAGTGGTTATTTCGTAACGGCTCCTAACAGATCATTAATCGGTTTTAAATATTTAGCAAAAAAATTATGGAAGCTGTTTGGAATTCGGTCAAGGTGGCGTTAAAGGAATCTATTCCAGGGCACTGCTACAGGATGTGGGTGGAACCTCTTAAGTTCAGCAGGACCGTTGACGGTGTCATGGTCCTTTCTGCTCCTAACCATTTTTCCCAGAAAAGGGTGCAGGATCATTACGGTACCCTGATAATTTCGGAATTGAAAAAGATTTCAGGAGAGGAGAGCAGTTATTTTATCGAGGTTTCCGAAGGGAAAAAATCCTGCTCCGACAAACCGCAAAACAATTTTCAACTGACACTTCCCAGCGAAAAATCACAGCCCAATTACGGGCGGTTTTTAAGAAAAGATTTTACGTTTGATCATTTTGTAGTGGGGGGAAACAATGAGTTTGCCTTTACAGCCTCCCTTTCTCTTGCCTCAAAGAAGAATTCACAGCAGAATTGTCTTTATTTGCTGTCAAAGACCGGGATGGGCAAGAGCCACCTCTCCCAGGCTGTAGGCCACCATATTATTTCTCAATACCCGTCGGACCGGGTTTATTATATCACGGCTGAAGATTTCAGCAATGAAATGGTGCAGGCTTTCAGAAATGATACAATCGATAAGTTCAAGGGCAAATATCGAAAAGAATGTGATGTCCTTCTGCTTGAGGATGTTCATAATTTAAGCGGAAAAGAGCGTACGCAGACTGAGCTTGCCCTGACCCTTGACTCGCTTATGGATGCCGATAAGAAGATAATCTTTTCAAGCTGCTATCTTCCGGGTGATATCCCCAAACTTAATGATAAACTGAAATCGCGTTTTTCCTACGGCATTATTTCGAATATTGAACCGCCTAATTTCAGGACAAGAGTCAGGATACTTCAAAAGAAATTGCTTTTAAACGGATTTGTGGTGCCTGAAGATATTATCAATTACCTTGCAAGCGAGCTGACTGAAGATGTCCGGCAGCTTGAAAGCGGACTTATCGGAGTAACAGCAAGGTCGTCTCTGATGGGTATTCCCATTGACCTCGGACTTGCTGAAAGTGTCGTAAAAAACATAGCCCAGCAGAGAAAAAATATTACGATAGATGTTATAAAAAAACTCGTATGCAAACACTTCAATATTTCTTTAAGTGATATTGCGTCTGTTTCCCGCAAGCAGATATTTGCACGTCCTAGACAGATTGCAATTTATCTGTCCCGCCGTTATACCGACTCGCCGTTGCAGACAATAGGAAAGAGCTTCAACAGGTATCATGCCACAGCTCTTCATTCTATAGGCATAGTCGAAAGAGGCGTAAAAGAAAACGGCTCTTTGAGAAAACAGGTCGAATATTTCTCTCAGAAACTGGAGTCCAGCAAATTTTAGTAAGTTAGAAATTCTTTTCTGCGGTTTTCCACCCCTCAAGGGGATAAAAAAAATTCCGTTTATCGGGGTTAGGAAATTCCTTTTTGGACGCAGATGTGTTTCCAATCCGTAAATATGCAATTTTGGGCAAGCTCAAGGAAATCAAGGGATTGCGCGGAGGCATACGCAAAGTATGCCGCACAAGAAATCCCGCAGATTGACACCGAGATCGCTCAAAAGGGCCATTTCCGGATGGAAACTAATTAATTTAACCTTTTCAGGAAGTCCCCCGCTGACATAAATGACCATAGACGATTCAGTCTTCAATAAAATATGTGATATAGCCGGTTCTGAAAACTGCAGCAGGGCGAAAGAGGATCTTGCATGCTATGCCTATGATGCCACCTCAAGCCGATATTTGCCGGATGCGGTTGTCTTTCCGAAGGAAGCGGGCGAAGTATCGGAGATTTTGAAGATTGCCAATGTGGAAAATATTTTCATTATACCCCGCGGCTCCGGTTCGGGCATGACGGGCGGATCTGTTCCGATTATGGGCGGGGTTGTTATTGCCATGACCCGCTTCAACCGCATTATTGAGATCGACACAGATAACCTTACTGCTTTTGTTGAGCCGGGAGTTATAACAGCAAGGTTTCACAGAGAGGTTGAAAAGCTCGGGCTTTTTTATCCCCCGGATCCATCCAGTTCGGAATTTTCCACTCTGGGCGGAAATCTTGCGGAATGCGCGGGGGGGCCCAGGGCCGTAAAATATGGCGTTACACGTGATTATGTGCTTGGGCTTGAAGCGGTTCTTCCCACCGGGGAAATAATCAAGACGGGTGTAAAAACCGCCAAAGGCGTTGTCGGATACGATTTGACGCGTCTTTTAATAGGGTCGGAAGGTACGCTCGGAGTAATCACGCAGATGACGCTCAAGCTTTTACCCCTTCCCGAATCCGTCCGGACAATGACGGCTTCTTTCAATGATCTTGGAAAGGCGGCTGAAGCCGTTTCTGAAATAATAAGACGCGGGATTGTTCCAAGAACCATCGAGTTCATGGATAAAGCATCAATAATTTGTGTTGAAAATTATCTCAAAACAAATATTTCCTCCGGTGCCGGGGCATTGCTCCTGATCGAGGTGGACGGAAGAACGGATGAGGCTGAATCTGCAATCAGGCGGCTTGAAGAGCTTTGCACATTGCTTGGGGCAGGGGAGATCCGGATAGCGGGGACGAAGGAGGAGTCTGCAATAATCTGGAAAGCCCGCAAGGCGATCTCTCCCGCATTATTTACATATGCTCCGGACAAGATAAACGAAGATATCGTGGTTCCGAGAAGCAAAATTCCGGATATGGTAAGAAAGATTGACGAAATGAAAAAAAGGACCGGCCTTACCATGGTCAGTTTCGGGCATGCGGGTGACGGAAACATCCATTTCAATATAATGCTTGATAAGAAAAACAGGGAAGATATAAAGAAGGCTGAAGCCGTAGTTGAAGAGCTGTTCGATTATACGGTCGAACTGGGAGGCACAATCTCAGGAGAACACGGGATAGGCATTACAAAGGCGGCATATATGACAAAAGAGATAGGCCCGGTTGAAATTGAACTTATGAAAAACATAAAAAAACTTTTTGACCCGAAAGGGATATTAAACCCGGGAAAGATCTTTACATGATAACCGGCCTGCTTTCTTCAGCCGTCAACTATGAACGATATTCGATGTACGATATACGGACCAGACTATTGAGTCTTTCCTTTATATGAGCTGTCTCCATGTATTAGCTCTTCAAGAATTTCAATGCGGGCATTCTGATCCCGATCTATATAGCATCTTAAATTAAGAGCGCAGAGTTTTTTACATATCGGATCATCAATTGAGAAATTTCCGAAGCATCCTACATGATTGTTCAAAACATCCTTTTCTTTCAAGACTTCCTTCATTTTTTATCCTTTTATTTCCAGCAACTTTATCATCTCCTGGTGTATCACGCTGTTTGTTGCCAGAATCTCTTTTTTATTTATGTCAAACGGATTTCCCGAAAAATCAGTTACCAGGGCTCCGGCCTCCCTCGCAATTATAAACCCGGCAGCCGTGTCCCACGGTTTGAGGTTCTCTTCCCAGAATCCTTCAAAGCGTCCCGCTGCCGTAAAACAGAGGTCTAACGCAGCCGACCCGAGCCTTCTGACTCCCTGCGATGCCTGAAGGCAGTTGAAAAAACGAACCTTGATATTTCTTATGATATCCTTGAAGTCATAAGGAAATCCGGTTACGAGCAGGCTTTCTGAAAGCGTTGCGGTCTTTGAGACATGTATCGGAAGTCCGTTTAACTGCGCTCCTTCGCCTTCGGTCGCGGTAAAAAGCTCCCCTGTAACAGGGTTTAAAACTATTCCCGCAACGATATTTTCCTTCACGGCAAATGCTATTGAAACGGCAAAAAGGCCGAGATTATGAGCAAAGTTCGTTGTTCCATCAAGAGGATCTATAATCCAAATGCATTCGGCGCCTTCATTCTGACGACCGCTTTCTTCCGCCAGAATCCCGTGCGACGGAAACACCTTCTTAATTGTTTCGATAATCACTTTTTCGGATTCCGTATCCGATTCCGTAACAAGATCTATAGCGCCCTTTTTCCGGATTCCGGATATTCTCCCGAAGTTTGTTTTCAGTATTCCGGCGCCTTTATATGCGGCCGCAATACCGATCCTCTTGATTAATTTCATGTCCATAAGGGTCTCCCTTTATATTCGTTTCCTGGCTTATGTCAACCCATTTTGTGATTTCTTTTGATTCCCGAGACTTCCCATAACATCTGAGACGGGCCGGATCAGCTCATGCCCTGATTCGTCAAAGGATAGTTATTCAAAGCTCTCTCAATGCCTCCGGGCTCTGTGCGGCTGCCTGCCAGCTCTGGTGTTTTTTATGTTTCGGGATGCTTTGTAAAAATGGATTCTATCGAATGTTCCATTTTTTCTATAAGAGGGGCGAGGGTCGATTCGCTGTTTGCCGAGATGGGAATGGAGTCGTAGAGGCGGCATAAATTTTCCACAGTCTCTTTTTTCACAAGATCCTGCTTGTTAAAAACCCGGAGCATGGGAATTTTGTTTAAATTGAGATCCGACAGCAGCCTTTCAACAGACTCTATCTGATCTTCAAAACGTGGATTGCCGATATCTATCACATGGAGCAGAAGATCCGCGTTGTTCAGCTCTTCAAGGGTTGCGCGGAAGGCGACAAGCAGGTCCTTCGGGATATTTTTGATGAAACCAACCGTATCGGTTATTATTACCTCGGTCTCTTTCGGGAACTTGAGCCGCCTGCTTGAAGGATCGAGAGTCGCGAAGAGCCTTTTTTCGGCAAGGACATTGCTTTTTGTGAGCTTATTTAAAAGAGTCGATTTGCCGGCATTGGTATATCCGATTATTGAAATAACGGGCAGGCTCTTCTTACTCCGTTTTGCCCTTTGCTGCCGTCGTTGCCGTATCACCATTTCAATCTCTTTTTCGAGCCGGTTGATACGGTTCCGAACCAGCCTGCGGTTCAACTCAAGCTTTGTTTCACCGGGGCCTCTTCCTCCTATGCCGCCTGTTAAACGGGACATGGCTGTATTTTTAGTGACAAGGCGGGGAAGCAAATATTTAAACTGGGCGAGTTCCACCTGGAGTTTACCTTCCCTGGTCCGGGCTCTCTGGGCGAATATGTCAAGAATAAGCTGGGTCCTGTCGATCACCTTTATCTCCGTTTGATCTGTGATCGACCTTATCTGTGACGGATTGAGCTCCTGATCAAAAATCATCATGGAAGCGCCCTCTTGAAGCGCTGAAAGGGAAAGCTCTCCGAGTTTGCCGTGTCCCATCAGAAATCTTGAGTCCGGCCTGCTCCGATGCTGGATAACGGTTTCAAGAACTTCAATGCCTCCCGATATCGCAAGTTCCTTTAATTCATCCATTGAATCTGAGGCGTTATCCTTCGAATCCGCCGAAACGCTCACAAGGATTGCCCGTTCCCTGGTCCCTCCCGCCTTGTGCGCGGGCTTTGCCTGGGCAAGCTCGGTTTCTATTGTCTGAATCAGTTCAATGCACCCTATGTCAAGCAGGTTCGGTTTTACAGGAGGAAGAATATTATACGGGCTGCCTTCAGGGCTTTTGGGAAGAATGTGCCCGATGTGAATCTCATGAGGCTCGCCGTCTTTTGTTAATGTTACGGCGGCCATCATGTCGAGCTTTAATAGCGCAAGGTCCGTGAGATCATCTCTTGAGAGGGGTTCGTTTTTCAGGTGAGTATGTATGCATCTTAAACCGTTTAACCTTCCGTGAGCCGTCCGGTATCCGCTTAAATCGGGTATTACGATGCGCCTGTTGTCTCCCACAATAACGTATGTTATCCTTCCCTGGCGGTCGATTAGAAGGCCTGTCTGGCGTCGTATCTCGTTTGTGATGAGGCAAAGCTCGCGTGCGGTTTCAGGTGTGATCAGAAATTCCGGAGGTATGCGCCGGCGGTACAGATTTTCAAGTCTCCGGATCTGGCCGGCTTTAAGACCTGATGTGTTTCCGGAGAGTTTTTTCATTTGGACATGTATTTGTCTGTCGCCATGTCTTTGAAGAGGGTATAGGCGCTTATGAAAGTAAGGGTTATTCTTCCGGTCGGACCGTTTCTCTGTTTTTCAAGCAGGATTTCAGCGGTGTTCTTTTTAGGATTGTCTTCATTCTTGTTATAGACTTCATCTCTGTAAATAAAAGCCACTACATCCGCATCCTGTTCAAGCGCTCCCGATTCCCTTAAATCGTTAAGCTGAGGCCGCTTATCAGACCGGTCTTCAAGTTTCCTGTTAAGCTGGGATAGTGCAATAACCGGTATATCAAGCTCTTTGGCAAGGGCCTTTAATGACCTCGATATATCTGCGATCTCAAGATCCCTGCGTTCGGCAGGAAGCGTTCCTTTCATAAGCTGGAGATAGTCGACGATCAGAAGCCCAAGCCCCTTGTTCATTTTAAGCCTGCGCGCTTTTGCCCTGATTTCCATGACTGAAATAGAGGGAGAGTCGTCGATAAAAACCGGGATTTCAGATAATTTACTTGCAGCTTCCGTAAGGTTGGACCAGTCCTCCTTGCTTAAAAAACCTCCTCTTACGCGTGTAGAGTCTACTTCTGCCTCCGAACAGAGCATTCTCAGCGAGAGCTGCTCTTTGGACATTTCAAGAGAAAAGACAGCAACCGGAGAGTTTGTCTTTGCGGCGGCATTCCTTGCGATGTTCAGGGCAAAAGCGGTCTTTCCCATTCCGGGTCTTGCAGCAATGATGATGAGATCCGATTTCTGAAACCCTGAAGTAAGCTTGTCAAGATCCGTAAAACCGGATTCAACTCCTGTAACAAGGGCTCTTTTCCCCTGCCGCTCCTCTAGAGCGTCTATGTTTGCGTTGATTATGGCGTCCAGCGGATAAAAAGCCTGCCTGATTTTCTTTTCGGATATTTCAAAAATAGCGCTTTGGGAGAAATCGAGAATTTCATCCAGATTGCCGCTGTCTTCAAAACACTTTCTTATAATATCGTTAGACTTTTCTATAAGCCGCCTTAAACAGGCTTTTTCATAAACAATCTTTGCATAATTAACAGCATTTATCGCAAGAGGAATATCAAGGAGCCTGGCTAAATATGTCGCCCCCCCGATCTCTTCAATCTGGTCCTGCTCTTTCAATGCATTCGATAAAGTGACAAGATCAACCGGTTCGTTTTTATTAAAAAGCGCCAGTATGGCGGCAAAGATTTTCTGGTGGGCCGGCTTATAGAAGTCACCGGAAGAGAGAATTTCAATGATTTCCAGCAAAGTATTATTGTCTATCAGAATGGCGCTGAGCAGCGATTCCTCGGCCTCAATGCTCTGAGGAGGAACTTTTAAGAATCCGCCCGGGTGGGCGGATTGATTTTGTTGTCTGGTTCTTACCATCAGTTTCGCCGGAATTATATAACTACTCAGGTTATTCAGGCTGTAGGCTGTTAGACTGTAGTCTGTTAGCTAAAAACCTGCAGCCTATCCACCTACAGCCTATCCATCTGGGCTGTTACGGATTTATTACGAAGTCATCAAAATTGTATAAAAATGCCGGTTTTTATTCCGGCACCACCTCAACTGTGATATTCGGCTTGATTCCCTTGTATACGCGGACAGGTACTGTAAATGTTCCCAGTGTTTTTATCGGTTCGGCAAGCAATACCATGCTTTTATCCACAGTAAAGCCCTGGGCTGCAAGCGAATCGACGATATCACGCACGGAAATCGATCCGTAAAGACGGTCTTCTTCGCTCACTTTTGCGGTTATCTTACATACAACCCCTTCAAGTTTTCCGGCTATTTCTTCTGCAAGCCCCTTTTCCTTTGCTATCTGGATATCGAGTTTAGCCTTTTCCCGTTCCAGCATCTTAAGGTTCTGGGGTGTGTTCAAAACAGCTTTTTTCTGAGGTAAAAGATAGTTACGCGCATATCCGTCCGAGACATTTACAACACTGCCTACAAGTCCCAGAGATTCGATTGTTTCTTTTAATATCAGTTTCATAGTTTAACCTCCAAAGAGCAGGCTTTTTTTGCTGCCATAAGAAAGCAGAACAAAAAGGCCAGCATTATTTCATAATATTATGTCAGGAATTCTCAATTTTTCTTACGTTAAGCCAGACGTCAAAAAAACCGAGCCCTATTACAAACAAAAATATTATGTGCTGAAGCGCAATAAGGCTGTATAAAAAAATTTTGAGCATTTTCGGCAACTGTTTTTTTTCAAAATAAAAAGATACTATGGCTATGCCCTGAAAGAAATATATAACCATAAGGATAAGTAAAATATTTATTCCTGTAACCTTAATGGTTTTGTCCGGGATGAAAAGAATCAGTGCTGACGCTATCGCTACCCAGACAAGATGTTCAGGCGCCTTCCACAAATTGAGAGAGCCGAAATCAGGATAAAAAAGATTTTTCTTTACAAGCATCTGTTTTGAAATCAGAAGGCTTGTCCAGCTCACAAAGAGAGTGGAAGAAATTATTAAAGCCGGAATGATTCTCACAAAAACATATTGAATCTGATCCATGGATTCCGAAATCATCCTGATATTTTCTTCCGATACCCCCATGTTTTTATAAAGATCCATGGCAAGCTTTAAATTTGCTGCAACATATTCCGAAGCAAGAGCGTAAACTCCTGCGCCTTGAATGTTGCCGTATATCATCATGCCTATACCGCTTGTTGCAAGAACGGTGCAGGATGTATAAAGAACTGTTTTTTCGACCGAGAGATTGAAATGAAAAAATTCACTCAGCATAAAGCCCAAGAACAGGAGTTCCGCAAAAAAAATCAAGTCAATTGAAAAATTACGTACGACCACCGCAATAACAAGGATCGTCGCCGCAAATATAACAATGCCTGATTTTCTGCCCAGCTTGGAACGGTAAAATAATACGGGCAAAGGAATAAACAGGGCGAATAAAAATCCTAAAACAGGGATATAAATAGACGCTAAACATATCAGGCTTGATAAGGCGATCCCTTTTAAAATATCCTCTGTTATTTTCCCTTCGGGGTATGACACTATCCTGGCCTTTCTTGAATACGGTCAAAACTGGATGTTCTTCAAAGACCTCCCGGCAAATTGCTAAAAATCCAAAGTGCCGACATACGGAAGAAGGGCTATAGTTCTCGCACGTTTGATCGCGTGACTTAAGACCCTCTGGTGCTTGGCACATGTGCCGGAAATGCGTCTCGGGATTATCTTGCCTCTTTCAGTTGTAAAGTATCTAAGTGATTTTGAATCCTTATAATCTATTACAAGAGTCGAATCGGCACAGAAACGGCATACCTTGCGCCTGTGGAAGACTCTTTTTTTCTTTTTATCCGTATCGGTTTGTCCTTTTCCCTGATTATCAAAAACCATATGCTACTCCTTTTCGTTGCTTTCTTTTTCTGTATTGGTTCCTTCGGGTTCGCTCTCTTTCGAGGGAGCAGATGAATCTTCCGGTTTGCCGGTTTGCGCCAGTAAAGCTGCTTCTGCTGCTTTGGCCATATCTTCCTTTATCTTGTCGATGTCGGCGTTTTTATCTAGAAGGATGGTCATGAATTTAAAAACCCGGTCGTCGATTCGAAAAAAGCGCTCCATCTCACTCACAAGCAAACCTGTCCCGCAGTAGTCAAGACGGATATAATAGCCGCGGGTTTTCTTCATGATTTCGTAAGCAAGCTTCTGGTTCCCCCATTCGTCAAGCTTTACAAGAAATCCGTTTTTTTGGGGGATAAGGTCTTTGATTTTTTCCAACAGGGGGATCCTGTTTTCTGCTGAAATATCAGGATCGATGATAACAGTTGATTCGTACCTTCGCATAAAACCTCCTTCTGGATTTAAAGCCCCGGTATATAGCCGGAGCAAGGATAAAATTACATTTAATGTAATTATTAAAGAGCTGCTTTCATTATCATTTCAAAAATATAAGTGTCAAGACTTTAAAAATGTGCTATTACCGCATGAAATGAAATATCCAACAAAGCCGACCGGTTGTAATAATGATGAAGTTGTAGAAATGCGGGGTTTTCTATGAAGGCATCAAAGATAGAGGGCGAATAAAAAGAACAGCTGCTGTATTAAAAATCTCATCGGGGAGAGTAGATATAAGGTATGGAATACCTGCTTAAATTCATAGATATATTTCTTCATCTGGACCAACACCTTGGCCTTGTCATACAAAATTACGGCAACTGGACCTATTTAATATTGTTTCTCATAATATTCTGTGAGACCGGCCTGGTGGTAACACCAATACTACCCGGTGACTCGCTCCTGTTCGCCATAGGCACGTTCGCGGCCTCGGGATACCTTGATATAACAAAGACTCTTGCTCTGCTTTCAGCAGCAGCAATCCTTGGCGACACAGTCAACTACTGGATGGGAAGTCTCATCGGCGCCAGGGTATTTCACTACGAGAATTCGAGGATTTTCAGGAAAGAATATCTGGACAAGACACACCGTTTCTACGAAAAATATGGCGGCAAAACAATAATAATAGCGCGGTTTGTGCCGATAGTGCGCACCTTCGCGCCTTTTGTGGCCGGTGTCGGCGCCATGACCTACATGAAATTCCTT
>JAHJRK010000278.1 GCA_018830925.1 Pseudomonadota bacterium | reverse complement strand
CCTCGATGCCATTTATGCCGCAGGCTGATGGTCGCCTCCTTCGAATCTGACAGGCAAAGAGCGGACACCGGCAAGCCCTGCAGAAAGCAGGAATACAAGTTCCAAATATCCTTTGACCGGTCTGCTTCCCGCAAGCTCCGCCTTTTCCATGCGGAATCAAGGGAGCCCGGCTCTTTTTGGCGGAAAGCTTCAGAAAATCCAATTAAAATGCAATAAAATATAGACTGTTGCGCATGATATAAATTCGTTATATATGTTCGAACAGCTTTGTTCCCGCCTTTCATTAATAATTAACGGAAACTCTCTGTTACGGAAGTTAAAAGTTATGATGACCTTACGCTATTTTTCCCGGAAGTTTGAATCCGTTCCGGCATCCGCTTCCTGGTATCTTGCAGACCTTGGGGAGGCGCGAGGCAAGCAGGAGTTATTTACCCGGCAATCCCCGCAACGTCTAAAAGCGCTCCGTGAACACGCTCTCATTGAAAGCGCGGTATCGTCCAACCGAATCGAAGGAGTTGAGGTCGATAAATCCCGCATCGCCTCCATCGTCTTTGGAAAGCCGCTCTTGCGCGATCGGGAGGAAGAGGAGGTCCGCGGATACAGGCAGGCCCTGACTATGATACATGAACAGGGGGCAAAGCTTCCTGTCTCAGAAGAGACCCTTTTGAAACTCCACCGCATGACACGGGGAGAGCTCTGGGACGCCGGAAAATACAAGGAAAAGGATGGCGATATCATCGAGAAATTTCCCGATGGTCGTTCCCGGATCCGCTTCAGGACGATTACGGCGGCGGATACGCAAGCCTGCATGAGGGAGTTGGTGGAACTATCCAATGACGCCATCAAAGAGCGCAAAATTCCTCCACTTCTGCTCCTGGCGGCCTTTAACCTGGATTTCCTCTGCATTCACCCATTCCGTGATGGAAACGGGCGTGTCTCACGGCTCCTTCTGCTTTTGCAGTGCTATCACCTTGGATTCGAGGTCGGCCGGTATATCAGCCTGGAGCGTCTCATCGAGCAGAACAAGGAACGATATTACGAAACCCTGGAACAAAGCTCACAGGGCTGGCACGAGGGGAAGCACGACCCCTGGCCATATATCAATTACACCCTTTTCATCATCAAAACCGCTTACAGGGAGTTTGAGGAACGCCTCGGACAACTCCAAAGTCCCAAAGGAGAGAAAACGAGCCTCGTGCTTCATGCCATTGGAAGGACTCTCGGTCCTTTCCGTATCGCTGAACTTCATAATGAATGTCCCAATGTCAGCGTGGACATGATCCGGCGTGTTATGAAGAAATTACGGGCAAATCGACAGGTCGAATGCATGGGACGTGGCCAGAATGCCCATTGGCGCAAGACCGGCAACTGGCAATTGGGTAATGTTTAATTAATTGGGTAATGAATTAGGTAATGAGAAGAGGGGGAAGGTGGAGAATAGCGCCGCCATGCACGTTCTGCACGAACGTCCCGGTTGCCTGTCCTTCAAAGACCCTCATAAGCGATGGAGATGATTATGAACGTTAAAAGTGCTGTGATTCCGGTTGAGATGATTGAAAAAGCAATTTTATTTATTCGTAACCAGAGAGTAATGCTGGATACCGATCTTGCTGCTCTTTATGGCGTCCAGACAAAAGTATTAAATCAAGCAGTTAAGAGGAATGAGCGAAGATTTCCATCAGATTTCGTGTTTTTTCTGACAAAAGAAGAAAAAGATGAACTGGTCACAAATTGTGACCGGTTAAGAAGAATGAGGCATTCTTCCGCGCTACCCAGAGCTTTTACAGAACAAGGAGTTGCAATGCTTTCAAGTGTTCTTAACAGCGAAAGGGCGGTTGATGTCAATATTGAAATAATGCGCGCCTTTATCCGGCTGAGGGTGCTTCTGTCAGCACAGAAAGAATTGGCGGGGAAACTTTCAGAACTGGAGAAACAACTCGAAGGGCACGATGAAAAGATTAAGGTTATTTTTCAGGCGATCAGACAACTGATGACTTCTCCGGAAAACCCCAGGAAGAAGATCGGTTTCATCGTTAAAGAGAAGCAGCGAAGCTATGGCAGGTTAAAACCATAACCGCGCTTTTCAAATATCCTTTGACCGGTCTGCTTCCCGCAAGCTCAGCTTTTCCATGCGGAATCAAGGAAAGCTGTTTAAAACAGATATTTTCATTACCGGGAAGCCCGGCCCTTCGCGGCGGAAAGCTTCAGAAAAATCAATTAAAATGCAAATAAAATACAAACTGTTGCGCATGTTATTAATTCATTATATGTGTGTGAACAGCTTCCTTCCCGCCTGTCATTTATAATTATCGGAAATGCCCTGCTGCGTAGGCTTCCGGAAAGGATTTTATTTAATGACAACGACTCTACCAATGGAAAGAATTACAAATAAGATTTACCTGGTTCGCGATCAGAAGGTTATGCTTGATAGAGACCTTGCAGAACTATATGCCGTTGAAACAAAAATATTAAAAAGGGCTGTCAGGCGGAATATTGATCGATTTCCCAAGGATTTTATGTTTCAATTGTCTAAAAAAGAGATGGGAGATTGGAGGCGCCAATTTGGCACCTCCAATGGAGATAAAATGGGATTAAGATATGCTCCAATGGCTTTTACCGAACAGGGCGTTGCAATGCTTTCAAGTGTTCTTAACAGTAAACGCGCTATTGAGGTAAACATCCAGATCATGCGGGCCTTTACCCGGCTCCGGCAGATGTTGTCAACACACAAAGACCTGAAGAAACAGATTGAAGCAATGGAGGAAAAATACGACCAGCAGTTCCAAATTGTATTCGAGGCCATCAAACAACTTTTAGAAACTGACGCAAAACCCAGGAAGAAGATCGGTTTCATCGTTAAAGAGAAGCAGCGAAGCTATGGCAGGTTAAAATCATAACCGCGATTTCCAAATATCCTTTGACAAAATCCGATTAAAATGCAAATAAAATACAAACTGTTGCGCATGATATATATTTTCCAGGCGTAAACAGAGCTTTTCCTGCCTGTCATTAATAATTTTCCGGAAATGCCCTGCTGCGGAAGATTCCTGATCGGGCCGATTAGCAGGGTTTGCGACAAGGGGAGTGAGAGGATAAAGGTGCCAGCATATACAATACCTATGATCGGAAATGGCTTCTCGCTGAACATCACAAGCTCCGGAAAGCGGGATGTTTAGCCATGCACGTTCTGCACGAACCTCCCCTATACCCCGCGTCCCCTATACCCTGGTACTACGGATAACTTAGAACATGGAAGGTTCAATCGATTCATGAATGCCGGCCGCATTTAAATCAAATTAATGACAGGACATGCAACATGATTGCTGAACGAATCAAGAGATGGCCAACAAAGGAACGCCCGCGCGAACGACTTCTTGCCGAAGGTCCGGAACGCCTGACAGATGCTGATCTGCTCGCCATTATTCTCCGCATCGGATCAGGAACGTTCAAAAAAGGTGTTCTAGGAACGAACGCCTACGAGGCTGCCCTCTCAATTTTGAAAGATTTCCGAGGTCTTCGCGGTCTCGACCGTGCCCGCATTCGCGATCTACTCACGGTACCCGGCCTCGGTCCTGCAAAAGTCGCTCAAATTAAGGCGGCATTTGAGCTTGGGAAACGCCTATGTGCTGGAAAACTCACGGCCCCCACCTTAGAATCGTCTCTGGCCGTTGCCAACCATTTCCGTCCGCGTTTCACCGGCAAGCGTGAGGAGATTGTGATTGCCGTGTTTTTAAATGGTCAGAACCAACGCCTTGGCGAGAAAGACATCACTGTGGGAACACCAACTCAAGCTACTGTGTATGTCCGAAGCGTTCTGGAAGAAGCCCTTCACGAATCGGCGGCGGCTATCGTTTTGGTCCACAACCATCCCTCGGGTAGCTCTGAGCCATCTGCTGGCGACGATGAGACAACGCAAAACCTCTTGCATGCCTGCAAACTAGTCGGCTTGGTCCTGCTTGATCACGTCATTGTCGGGGAGAGCGAGCATTACAGTTACTCCGACTCCGGCCAGCTTAAGGAACTTGAGAAAGAATAAAGGAGGCGGTATGGCCAAGAAAAAATCACCACACCAACCCTATACCAAGACAGATCAGATCCGGATCGATGGGGTTAAAATTTACAGTCCTCTCCGCCTGAAATGGGTTACGCTGACTCCGGAGGAAAGAGTGCGTCAGGCTTACTTGATAGTGCTGACCGAAGAATATGGCTACAGCATTGAGCAGATTTCCGAAGAGTTGGATGTTTCCGGCCGAGGCAGTGCCCAGGCTCGGGCCGATTTCGTTATCTGGCGCAGCACGCAAGATAAGAACGATGAAAAGCCACCCTTCATCATTGTGGAGTGCAAATCCGACAATGTCAGTATCAAAGCCCAAGATTACGCCCAAGGCGAGCATTACGCTCGTATGACCGACGCACCATTTTTCGTGACCCATAATTCAAGAGAAACTAGGTACTGGCGTGTTAAAAAAGACAAGATGCCTGGTTATATCGAGGAGATCGAGAACATTCCCCATGCCGATGCTACAGATAACGAAATTAAAGAATTGTTCTCTAAACTCCGAGTATTCAAGGAAAAAGAGTTTGCTGACTTGCTCCACCAATGCCACAACGTGATCCGCAATCGTGAAAAAAAGGACCCCGCGGCCGCCTTTGACGAGATTGCCAAGATTCTCTTTGTAAAAGTGTACGTCGAACGCCAGCTCCTAACCCGACGGAACAAGGAAAACCTATTTACCGTTGATGTGCTGAACAAACAAATTGCCGATAACCCCATAGACAATCTTTTCCAAGAAACCAAGCGCTTTTATAATGCTGACAAGATCTTTGAGCAGGATGAGCGAATTAACCTAAAGCCGGCGACAGGCGAAGATATTGTCCGAAAGCTTGAAAAATATAATCTTTCTGATACCAGCGAGGATATTAAAGGTGTGGCCTTTGAGCGTTTCCTGGGTCGAACCTTTCGGGGTGAAATCGGTCAGTTTTTTACGCCGCGATCGATTGTCGAATTCATGGTTCACATGCTCGATCCTATAGAGAATGAAGTAGTCTGTGACCCGGCAAGCGGCTCCGGAGGATTTCTGATTCGCGTATTTGAGATGGTACGTGAGAAAATCCTGGCTGATGCCGACCGGGAGTATAACAAGTTTCGCAAAAAAATAGAGGCGGAGAAGACATCCCCTGAAGAAAAACGAGCCAAAATATTGCAGGATAAATATAATGAGATTCAAAAGACTATTGATCAAATCGAGGAAGGTTCACGCCTTTGGAATCTTGCCAATCGGTGCATCTTCGGCACCGATGCCAATGATCGTATGGCGCGCACCAGTAAGATGAATATGATTATGCACGGTGACGGCCACGGAGGTGTTCACCATCACGACGGTTTTCTAAATGTGAACGGCATTTTCGAAGGACGCTTTGATATTATCCTCACCAATCCTCCCTTCGGGGCCAATGTTGAACCATCGGATAAGGTCTCGGAATCCGATACGGCGGTTAATTCTGCCGATGAGGAACGCTATACTAAAGAATACGGCAAGTTGTATCAAGAGGCGCAGGCTCGTGTGAAGGCAGCAATTAACCAACCAATCGCAAGTTTGTTTAATCTGCCTAAAGGTAAAGAGTCCAAAATTAAAACGGAGATTCTCTTTATTGAAAGATGTTTGGATCTTCTCAAGCCTGGTGGCCGCATGGGAATCGTTTTACCGGAGGGGGTCTTCAACAACCCATCCCTTGCTTATGTCCGTGAGTTTACCGAAGATCGGGCCTTTATCCGGGCGGTCGTCAGCCTGCCGCAAGAAACTTTTATCAGTTCCGGCGCCAGTGTGAAAGCATCGCTCCTGTTTCTGAAGAAATACACGGAAGCAGAAAAAGAGCGCTTTGATGAAATCTATGCCACAGCTAAAACAGAAATTGAGGCCAAGTATGCTGATGAAATAGACAAAGAGATGCAACGTATTGAGGATGCTTTAGCGAAAGCAAAAGAGCATAAAGATGCCGATAAGCGCAAGACGCTACAAAAGGAATTGAAGAACTACATCAAACAGATGGAAAAGAAAAAGGCCGACAAGACGCGTCAACTGCTGAAAGTGCGCTTCGATTACCATATTTTTATGTACGAAGCGACAAAAGTTGGCATATCCGCCACCGGTGAGGAGGATCAAAACGAGCTTTATCCCAACACGAACCAGCCTCCCGGCATCGAAAAAACATGTCTGGAATGGTATCTGGAGTTTCTATCTAATCCAAAGGTATTTGCCGAGGCAGGAGGGGGCGAGTGATGAGGATGGCTTCACCTCGAACCGTCAATTTTAGTGAACTGGAACGATGGGACGTTAAATATTTCATAGCGAATATTGAATCCAAATATTCACTGATATCTCTTGCCGACTTCGTTATCGAGCACAACGAAAAAATACGCCCCTATGATTTTCCAGAAGAAACATTCAAAATTCTTGGTGTGAACAATACGGATGGGATTTTCCATGCCTATAATGCGTTAGGTAAGGATATCAAACAACCATATAAGAAGGTCAGCGCAGGCGACTTCGCCTACAACCCCTATCGAATCAATGTTGGCTCCATAGGCTGGGTGCCACCGGAACATGATGGTGCGTACATAAGCCCAGCCTACATTGTCTTTTCTGTAGACAAGACAATTGTCCTTCCCGAAGTATTCTGGTTTATTCTGAAGTCTGCCTTCTTCAACCAAACCTTACGAGCCGCTACCGCTGGGTCTGTGCGGATGAATTTGACCTACCCACTTCTTAAAACCCTGAAGATACCTATCCCGCCGCTTCCTGTTCAGCAAAAGATTGTGGTGTATTGGGAGACAGCAAATGAAAAGTCCAGAGATGATATCGCAGCCGCCCAAAGAATATCGGAAGGCATTCCTACCTTTTTGGCCGCTCAGATTGGATTGCCTCGCATGGGTAGCGCTCACTCAAAACGAGCTTTCGTGTCCACTTGGAAAAATATCGACCGCTGGGGTGTCATGCTTAGCCGTGAAGTGTCATGTCGACCTGATTTAAATATAAGCCCATTCCCTGTTGTTTCATTGTCGGATGTAATTGTAGACTTGCAGAATGGCTGGAGTCCAAAGTGCCTCAGCCGGCCAGCTGAGATTGAAGAATGGGGAGTGCTCAAGGTCGGTGCGGTGTCATTCGGGTGGTTTGACAAAAATCAGAATAAGGCACTTCCTACAACTCTGAAGCCGAGGGAACAATACGAGGTAAAAGCAGGTGATTTGATTATCAGCCGTGCAAACATCACTCAATATGTTGGTGCTTGTGCCTTGGTTAAAGAAGTGCGCCCAAAGCTGATGCTTTGTGATAAGCTGTTTCGGGTTATTTGGAAAAGGGACTCTTCTGTACTACCGAAATATTTGGATGAGATTTTTAAAATACCACATCTACGTTGGCAGATCGAAAACAACCTGACCGGCGCTTCCCCAACGATGAAAAATATTACAAAGCCAGCACTTATGGCGTTGCAATTTCCGCTTCCAACTCTTGATGCCCAGGAAAAAATAGTTACCGAACTCAGAGCAAAACGGATGGAAGTTGATTACTTGCAAGAAGAGGTCCGTGAAAGGCTGAAAATCACAACAAAGGGAGTTGAACAAATGATTCTGGGAATAAGACCAGTGGAGGGACTCTAAATGTCGCGCGGACGCCAATATTTCGAGTTAGAAGGCTATTTTGCTGAAGCAGTTTTGGGGATTTTTCGAATCATTCGTGGCTTTGCCGATCTACGTGATCTGGCGGCTGTCTCTGTTCCTTACAAAATGGAGGATGATGGCCAGCCATATCGCGTTTTAGGGCACCAAAGGGTAGAATCAGAGAAGCATGCTGAAGATATTAAAAAATACTTGGAACAAAGTGAAAATCGCTTTTTGCCGGAGGTAATTCTTTCCTTAAGAACGCCGGTAAATTTAATTGTTGCGCGTGGTGAAATTTCCCAAGATGATTTGGGATTAGGTGAGAGAGTGTTTGGCGTTAAGAGTCTTCAGGGCAGTGCGATAGTTCTTTCCAGACGATATTCAAGTTCGACGACTCGGATGCAACGTATCCGAATTCGACGAAGTGACGTGGAACAGATTAAGCGGGATAAAATTATCCGTCGAATAGATGGCAATCATCGTTTACATCTTGCAGAGAATCTTGTCGACGATCCGAATACACCAACAAAATACTTGGCCCCGTTCTGTATTGTGCTGCTCGGCTCACCAGATAACGATGCCGACGACTTTGCCGAATCGCTGATCTTTCATACAATTAATAGTACTGCTCTGCCGCTTGATTCGGAACATGGTCTGCGGCTACTGCTTGGTCAAAACCCGACCCATGCAATGACTCCGGACAATGAATTTTATTACAGCCCAGAACTGCATCTAACTCGCTTACTGGTAAATCGGTTGAGTGGTTTGCCAGTTCCATCAAGAGAAAGATTTGGCGAGCGACCCCTTACCGCCCTGAGGGATTCTGCATGTAATTTGATCGCCATGGATGCAACAATAACCCGAGATAGACAAACCATAACTGCTTTTGCCGACAACCTATTTGCGGGGTTGGCAGATATTGTAACCCAGCTCAATGTAAACCATCCCTCCATGTGTAGAACTTATGGCTTTTTCGAGTTAGCAGCACGTGTTTGGCGTGAATGCAATTGTGATGCGCATGAAGAAAAAGTCAGATGGACAGTGGATTATCTCGACCGGATTGGTCGATGGCTTGGCTCGACGGGAATCACAAACCTCTTGAATCCTCTCTCGCCGGCTCAGCAATTGCTGGAAACATTTAAGGCATCACAGCAGCGTATACCTAAGAGGGTCTTTCTCGCGCGTTGGTATCCACAGGTGAATGCCCCCAGAGGCGCACACGACAAGGCGGTTTTGCGATTGCAGCAACTTATTGAGACGCTGAATGCTCTGGAGAGAGAGTATGGAGTTCGTTTAGAATTGATTGATCTTGGGACAGAAGAAGGTGGATCTTTTCCTATCCATCAACGGATGTATGAAGCGATTGCTTCTTCCGATATTATCATATGTGACCTGACTGGCCATCGTCCGAATGTCTATGTGGAAGCAGGCTATGCCCTAAAACATCATGAAAAGAATCGTCTGATTTTTCTCTTTGAACCGATTAACAGACAAGACAAAGTACCATTTGATCTCTCGACATTTAAGTATGTACAGATCAAACAAGCTGCAGAAATACCAAACAAAATCAAATCAGAAATCAGTGCTATTCTTCAAGACGCAGGTGTACCACTATAAATTTTATTCTCATGAGTGTAGCATAGTAGATTCGGGGGCTGAAGAAATCATAGAATCCCCCTTATCCAACAAAGAGGGGATAAGGGATGTCTATAATTAAGTAAATCACAAAAATAATATGAACCTTCGCAGAATCATCATACATACTTTTTTTTATATCCCGTACTTTTTTCATAAAATTACAGGGACAGGTTCTTTCGGCCGATATGAGGCGGAGTATATCTCAGATCCGATTCAAACCGGCGGCAATCTACTTAAAACCGCGCTTTTAAAGCACCATGGGCACAGAGTTGGGGATGTTAATCAAAATATAAGTATAGCGTTAGAACTATTTGAAAAATTAGAATATTCTCTAATAAAGAAATGCGATTTCGGGCGCGCATTGCTTCAATCTCACAGCACGTGTGAAGTTATGAAACAAACGGCACTAATTAACTAAATTGAGGGACAATTGTGAAAACATCTTATTTCGGAAACAAAACTGCGGCGGCAGACCCTCGATAACCCCTTAACTTTCCTTTCTAATGTGTATGACGGTAATTTCGGTCAGAGCCTCGCTTTTTCCCTGGAACAAGTAAACAAATTAACCTCTCCATTCGTCTATAAGAATAAAAAGGCGCAAAAGGAGGACATATGAAAAAATTATTACTTTCATTGCTTTTGATTGTTGTTTTTGCTGTACCTGCTTTTTCCCAGACAATGAATATGCCCAGGAAGGAGATGGACTATATTTACAGGATGGGGCATATGACTGATATGTACCTCAGAAATGCGGATAAGATAGGGCTTACCGATGAACAGATCAGTAAAATTATGCCTATCCATCATGAAATGCATAAAAAACAAGCGCGATTCAAAGCCGACGTGAAAATTGCGGCGATAGAACTTGTTGAAATCATGGAAGTGAAGGATTTTGACATAGATAAGGCAAACGCTGGGATCAAAAAAATTGCAGACATAAAAACAGCTTATAGTTTAGATATGTTGAAGCCCATGAAAGAAGTGCGTACTATCCTGACGGACGAACAGTTTCAGAAAATCAAGAAGATGCAGCTCAATAAAAGGATTGGGGAAAACAGGCATAAAAGATAAGTATGATAAGGAGGAGATAAATAATGATGCTGCCAATCCGGAAAATTACGGCGGAAAAACATATAGCGAAACGTTGGCTATCCGCAACAGGCCTTCGGCTTTTGCTTCTCTTATTAATACTTGCTCTGGCTTCTTGTCATCCTGCGACTTATCGCGAGGTACAAATCGCAGGTCAAAACCCAAGGACTCCAATTACCCAAGTTTATTTTTATCCTAAAGAGGGCCAGCCGAAAGAGCGGCAGTCGCGAGACCACTATGAATGTTACAATTGGGCGATACAACAGACCGGCTTTGATCCCAGTCAGTCATCGATTCCGCCCGAGCGTCGCGTCAAAGTGGTGCCGATGCCTCCACCAGGTCATGATACCGTCAGTCTGGCAATCGCCGGTGCTGTTTTGGGCGCGTTGATAGCTGGTCCGAGGCATGCAGGGGCCGGAGTATTGATCGGTGCGGGAAGCGGGGCTGTTGCCGGCGCCATATCAGATGCGACCAGGCAGCAGTATGCCCAACAGATGGAAGAGGCTTATGCCAATAGCGATCAGGCGCTTGACGTCCGCTATGAGGAAAAGGTAAGCGACTTCCGTCGTGCGATGTCAGCTTGCTTGGAAGGTCGTGGCTATAGTGTGCAGTAAGGAAGCGTAACACTTGCATTCGATTTTATGGAGGGAATAACCATGTCGTATATTCGTAATAAGAATTGGTGCCTTATGACAGGGCTTTTACTGGCAGTTTTGTCGGGGGTCATGCTGTCCGGATGGTCGCGTGCGGCACAGGCAGGTGATCGAAGGCCGCATCAACGCGAATTCCGGGATTCGCGTTATCACCACGACCGTTCCTACCCGGCCCGAGGGCAGGTGATTACAGCATTGCCTCGCGACCACCGGGCGATAGTTCATGGCAGCGCAAGATACTACTTTTCCGGGGGCGTATGGTACCGCCCGCAGGGGCCACGCTTCTCGGTCATCATGCCTCCGATAGGTCTTTTCGTTCCCTTCCTGCCTCCCTACTACGCGACGATCCGGTTAGGTGGAATACCTTACTACTATGCCAATGAAGTTTATTATGCGCACAGCGGGGACGGCTATGTCGTTGTCGAGCCACCGAAAGAAGAAGTCAGCCAGGAGCTGCCCCCTGCGGACAAGATGTTCATCTATCCCCGCCAGGGTCAGAGCGAACAGGTGCAGGCGGATG
>JAHJRK010000277.1 GCA_018830925.1 Pseudomonadota bacterium | reverse complement strand
TGTTGCGGAAGAACTTTGCAGCAGGGATTCAACAATAGGAAGCTGCGTGGTTCTTTCAAGTTTTGCGTCCGAATGTATTTTGCGGTTCGGAAGCGAAGCTCTTAAAGAAAAATTTCTTCCGCAGGTGGCGGAAGGGAAAGTTCTTTCGGCAGGTGCTTTTACGGAGCCCGATCACGGCTCGGATATAACATTCATGAATACAACTGCTGTAAAAGAGGGCAATGAGTGGGTTATTAACGGAAACAAGACTTTTATTACAAACGGCTCAATCGCCGGCTTTTTTACGGTTCTTTGCCAGACGGATCAGAATATAAATCCGACTCACCGCGGGATAAGCATGATACTTGTAGAGGCGGACAGAAAAGGGCTCTCGACTTCGGATGTAGGTCATAAAATGGGTATCCGGATGATGACGACATCCGAGGTTGTCTTCAAGGATGTCCGTGTTCCGGCAACAAATCTTATAGGTGAGGAAGGAAAAGGCTTCTACCAGGTGCTTGAATTTTTCGATGAAAGCAGGATTTTAATAGCGGCCCAGGCTCTTGGAATAGCACAGGGAGCATTTGACAGGGCAATCGCATACGTAAAACAGAGAGAGCAGTTCGGGAAGAAAATAGCACAGTTCCAGGTAACCCAGCACAAGCTCGCAGATATGGCCACTAAAATAGAGCTGGCCAGGCTCATAACATACAAAGCTGCCTGGAACTATGATCAGGGACGTATAGATCCCAAACTGACCTCAATGGCCAAGATGTATGCGGCAAGAGCCGCTGTTGAAGTAGCCGATGAAGCGATTCAGCTTCTGGGAGGCTACGGATACATGACCGAGTACGAAGTCGAGAGGTTCTACCGTGACGCGAAAATTACAGAAATTTATGAAGGGACAAAAGAGATCCAGAAGAATACTATTGCGAGCGCACTGCTCGGCAAGTTCAAATGATTGAAGCCCGGAGTGATTTATCCGGATTCCGTCCGGGCTTAAAAAACCAAAAAATCCGGTAAAGGAGACCATTATGCTTGATCTGGTAAAAAAAGCAATGCTGACCGGAGTCGGCTTTGCCGTTAAGACCTGGGATGAAGTGGAGAAGACGGCGAAGGATATTTCTAAAAGAAGCAAAATGTCCGAGAAGGAAGGAAAAAAATTTTTAGACGATGTCCGGAAGAAGTATGACGAGGCACAGGAGAAGCTGGAGACGAGAGCCGGAAAAATGGTTAAAGATCTCCTGAAGAGAGGGAATATCGCCACGAGTGATGATATCAGGGCTCTCAAAAAGGAGATAAGCGAACTGAAAAAAAAGATCAAGGGGGCAGGTTCGGACAAATAAACCCGGAGCCTGAAAAATGCTCAGCATAAGAAAAATAGGGGTTATCGGGCGGACATACCGTCATCTCAACCGCTACCGGCAGATACTTGCGGTTCTTTTCAGGTACGGCTTCGGCGACATAATTGAGCTTCTGAAGATAGAGCAGTATATAGAAATAGGTCTTCAGATGATTTCAAGAAAAAGGCGCGAACGGGTTGAAAAGCTGACAAGGGCGGAAAGGATGAGAATGGCTTTTGAAGAGCTTGGTCCGACTTATATCAAGCTGGGCCAGGTTCTTTCCACCCGGCCGGACCTGATCCCCGTTGATCTTACCCATGAGCTTTCAAAACTTCAGGATGAAGTTCCTCCTTTTCCCTTCAGCGATGCGAAAAAGATCATAGAGTCGGAGCTCGGTTTTTTGTCCGAAGAGATCTTCGAGTCCCTGCATGAAATACCGGTTGCCTCCGCTTCCATAGGTCAGGTCCACCGGGCAAGGCTGAAAGACGGGGAAGAGGTCGCCATAAAGGTTCAGCGCCCCGGCATAAGAAAAACAATAGAAGTCGATCTTGAGATAATGCTTCATCTTGCAACGCTGATGGAGCGTCATGTGGAGGAGATATCCTTCCACCGCCCTGTAAAAATAGTTGAAGAATTTGCAAGAACGCTCGAGAAGGAGATCGATTACACGATCGAAGCCTCGAACATGGAGAGGATCGGGCATCAATTTCTGAATGATCCCACCATATACATCCCTAAAGTCTTTCATGACTTCACGACAGCACATGTTCTTACGATGGAGTATATCGAAGGAATAAAGGTTTCTGAAATAGATCGTATTGAAGAGGCGGGCTTAGACAGGAAGATTATAACTTCCCGCGGGGCAGATATCTATCTTAAGCAGATTTTTGATCACGGTTTTTTTCATGCCGATCCTCATCCCGGGAATATTTTTATCCTTCCCGGAAATATTGTATGTCTTCTTGATTTCGGAATGACCGGTTTTGTCGACCGTCAGACACGTGAGGATTTTGTTGAGCTGATAGAGAGCGTTGTCGTCCAGAGTGAGACAAAGGCCACTCAGATCCTGTTAAAAATCACCAATTGGGATGATCAGCCGGATGTGCGTCTTCTTGAAAGAGATGTGGCCGACTTCATGGGAGAGCATCTTTATAAAACCCTCAAAGATATTAAAATCGGAAAGCTCCTGCAGCATCTTCTTGAAACGACTTCCCGCCACCGTTTAAGAATTCCTCCCAATATTTTTCTGATGATGAAAGCCCTGAGCACTGTTGAAAGCGTTGCCGTTTCCCTTGATCCGGAATTCGACATGATCGAACATGTGGCTCCGTTTGTAAAGCGGATAAGGCTCGACATGTTTACGCCGAAGAGGATGACCGGAGAAGTGATGGGGATTGCCGTCGAATCTCTTCAATTCATAAGGCAGTTCCCGAAAGACATGCTTGAAATTACAAGGCTGATGAAGAATCATAAGCTTGGAATCAAGCTGGAACATCATGGCCTTGATACGATGCTTTCAACCCACAACAGGGTAAGCAACAGGATATCTTTTTCAATAATAATTGCCGGCCTTATTATCGGATCCGCACTTGTTCTTGCATCATCGATTCCCCCACTTTTTTACGGGGTTTCGCTCATTGGAATAATGGGTTTTGTTGCGGCAGCCGTTATGGGCCTCTGGCTTCTCATATCAATGATGCGAAAAGGCAGGTTGTAGGTTAAGGTCCAAGGGGCCGGAGTGTTATGCAAAGGTTTCATTATACCATTGTATATCCCGGTCCCTCTCCGCCTTCAGGGCAAGTCCATTTAATATTCCTGTACGGATCTTTGATATCGCATGTTTTGCAGTGGAGGCAATTTGAAAAATTGATTTTCAGCCTCCGCTTCCCCGTCTTTTCATCAGTCTCTATTTCATATACATCTCCGGGGCAAAACCTTGTGCATGGAGATTTGAATTTTTCATAGCATTCATTTATGCATATAT
>JAHJRK010000276.1 GCA_018830925.1 Pseudomonadota bacterium | reverse complement strand
GGGGTATTATGACGTTAAGCTCATGTTCCCCGTTCTTATGCTGACTGCAATAGGCATAATAATGGTCTACAGCGCAAGCTCCGTCCTTGCTTTCAAGAAATTTGGAACGGATTACTTCTTTTTAAAAAAGCAGTCTTTGTTCGCAATAGCCGGTCTGATAGCATTGGTGTGTTTCAGACATTTTCCATACCGATATTTCAAAATAATGGCTTATCCCCTTCTCATATTTGCTCTCATTTTACTCGGCGCGGTATTTATACCGGGTCTGGGATATTCTGCGGGAGGTTCCGCAAGGTGGCTGCGTTTCGGTGGTTTTACGGTTCAGCCTTCCGAATTTGCCCGTCTTTCAATGATTATATTCCTCTCATATTCCATTGAAAAAAAAAGCGAGAACCTGTCAAACTTTTACATAGGCTTCCTTCCGCATGTCATTGTCCTTGGGCTATTCACGGTACTTTTGTTTCTTCAGCCCGATTTCGGATCCGTAGTCATACTATCCGCCATAACATGGCTCATGCTTTTTGTCGGAGGAGTAAGGATTCTGCATCTTGTTCCGTCGGTATTCCTGCTGCTTCCGTTTGCGTACATTTACATGGTTAGCGCAGACTACAGGGTAAAAAGGCTGATGAGCTTCTGGGATCCATGGCAATATCCTGCTGACGAGGGATATCAGATAGTACATTCGTTAATGGCTTTCGGAACAGGAGGAATCTGGGGTGCAGGAATAGGAAAAGGTTATCAGAAGCTTCATTACCTGCCCGAACCACACACCGACTTTATCTTTTCAGTAATCGGGGAAGAACTGGGGCTTCTCGGCGTTTTAATAATTCTTGTAATGTATGCTCTTATATTATGGCGAGGAATCAAAATCGCAAAAAATACGGATGATAATTTCGGCGCATTCCTTGCAACAGGCATTACGGCCGCAATAGGCATACAGGTTTGTATCAACATGGGTGTTACACTTGGTATTTTGCCGACAAAGGGGCTCACCCTCCCATTTTTAAGCTACGGTGGAACATCACTTCTTGTTAATATGGCATCAATAGGAATACTCATGAACATAGGAAATCGTACCTCGAATATCGAACATCGAATATCAAATACCAAATACCGAAGTACGATGTACGATATTCGAGGTACGATTAAGGCGTGAGGCGAAAGGAATGCGCGTGATAATTGCTGGAGGCGGCACAGGAGGTCATCTCTTTCCGGGGATTGCGATTGCAATGGAATTAATTGCAAAAGATCCCGGAAGCAGTATTCTCTTTGTCGGAACAGGAAATTCCTTTGAAAAATCAACAGTCGGAAAAGCAGGCTTTGATCACAAAAGCATTACGGTGGAAGGAATAAAAGGCCGCGGATTCTTAAAAATGATGAGATCACTTTTCAAAATACCGATAGGGATGTTTGAGTCTTTTAAAATAATAAAGGACTTTAATCCGCATATTGTCGTCGGAGTAGGAGGCTATTCTGCAGGACCGGTTATTCTTACAGCATGGCTGCTCGGCGTTAAAACAGCCATTCATGAGCAGAATATTATGCCCGGAATCACAAACCGGATTCTTGCCCGCTTTGCCGACCGCATATACGTTTCGTTTGAAGGAACAAAACTCCCGGCTGCTTTTGGAAAAACACTTGTTGCAGGCAATCCTTTGAGAAGAGAAATCATTGATGCAGCAAAAGATGCCGCAAAAGCGGATATCGTCACAGGAAAGCCCTTTACCGTTCTGGTCGTTGGGGGAAGCCAGGGGGCTCACAGCATCAATATTGCGATCGGTGAGGCCCTTACACATATTAAAGCGAAAGAGAAATATCTCTTCGTTCATCAGACCGGCGCTTCGGACGATAAAATAGTTGCCCTTTATTATGCGCAATACGGGATTTCCTGCATTGTAAAACCGTTTTTTGACGATATGGCAAAGCGGTACGTCCAGGCGGATTTGATAATATGCAGGGCCGGCGCGACCACTGTGGCGGAAGTTATGGCCATGGGACGGGGGGCAATTTTCATTCCCTTTCCGTTTGCGGCTGATGACCATCAGGCAAAAAATGCCGGCGCGCTTTCCGATATAGGAGCAGCGGAAATTATCACAGAAACTGATTTGAATGGTAAAATGCTTGCTGAAAGAATTGAATATTTTGAGAAACATCGCGGAGAACTTTACAAAATGGCATCTGCGGCAAAAAAATTCAGCAGGTCTGAAGCGGCAAAAATTATAGTGAATGACTGTTACAGAATAGTGAATGGTAAATAAAGGATTCGAGGGGTCAAGGATTCAAGGGTTCGAGGGATAGATCGTGAATCGTGAATCGAATAACGAACTGCGATCCACGAACGACGATCAACGAACCAGAGACCAGAAACTAAGAGAGGCAGAGGCGTGAGGCGGAAGGCGAAAGGCGGAAGACTGTAGGCTGTTAACTAATAGTCTACAGCCTAATCTAACTATGTATCAAAAAAAATACCACATACATTTTGTCGGAATCGGCGGAATAGGCATGAGCGGCATAGCCGAGCTTCTTCTCAATCTCGGCTACAAGGTTTCGGGCTCCGATACTGCGTCAACCGATATAACCGACCGTTTAAAAAGCCTCGGAGGCACGATACATAAAGGCCATCACGACAGTCGGATAGAGGGCGCCGACGTGGTCGTAATATCTTCGGCAATCGGCCCCGATAACCCGGAAGTTATAGCCGCGGCACAGGCGTCTGTTCCTGTAATACCGAGGGCAGAAATGCTTGCTGAACTGATGCGGTTGAAATACAGCATTGCGGTCGCGGGAGCTCACGGGAAAACTACGACTACATCACTTATAGCTTCGGTCCTTGCAAAAGGAGGCCTTGATCCTACGGTAGTCATAGGGGGCAAATTAAAAAGCATCGGTTCAAACGCACTTTTGGGACAGGGTAATTTTATC
>JAHJRK010000275.1 GCA_018830925.1 Pseudomonadota bacterium | reverse complement strand
GGACTATCCGGAGGCCGCCCGAAGTGCCTTATCTGAGATGTTCAGGCAGGTCGGAGATCTTGTTGTGGACGAAAATGGAATTGCTCAGCGCGGGCTGCTTGTTCGGCATCTTGTCATGCCGCACGGTCATGCCGGAACAAGGGAAGTAATGCGCTTTATTGCAGATAAAATATCAAAAAATACTTATGTAAATGTCATGTTCCAGTACAGGCCGTGCGGAATGGCTTATCAATTCAGGGAATTTTCCTCAAGGCCATCCGATAAGGATTTTGACGAAGCGGTTAAAGCCGCAAAAGAGGAAGGAATCACCCGTCTTGATAAACCAAGACATGTCTTCATGGCTCTATAACTGTCTCTGACTTCAATTTGCCAAGGATGTCCACTATTCTGGCCAGGCTTTTGTCTTCATTTTTGTTTTGCCTCCGTGGATGGCCTTCATATATAATGCATACCAAGTAACGAACCGAATTTTATCTCGACGCATTCGACCCTGACAACAAGATAGTCGAGAAACGGGAAAAGATGATACAGATGTACGGTTTTCGAGCGTGCAGATCGATACCGCAATAGTTTTTGTGTTGTTGATTAAAAAAATCTCATGGTGTGGCCTCCTTTGGATGAAGGGTTTTTGGAATCAGGATAAATGCAATTTTATCCTTTCATTTGAGAGAAGGCGCAGTATCAAATCATTCCCGTGGACCTACAAAAAGCTGCGCTTTTTGCCACCATTTGAATTCAATCGTTCGACAGATATTATTAATTTAGAGAGGAGAGTAACCATGAAAAAGATTTATCCTTTTGTTTATTTGCTTATACTTTTTTCCATTTATTTATATTCACCTCTACTTTTGCATGCTGCTGAGAAAAACGAGCTTTCTGACGGTCAGGCTATTTATGTGCCTGCTTATTCACATATATACAGTGGCAACGACGAAAGGCCCTTTTTATTGACGGTAACATTAAGCATCAGAAACATTGATCCTAAGCATCAAATCGAAATCACAATTGTTGATTATTATGAGACACAAGGGAAGTTATTAAAAAAATTTTTAAATGCGCCGGTAATTTTAAAACCATTAGAATCATTACGCTATGTCATTCCAGAAAAGGACAAAAGTGGAGGATCGGGCGCCAATTTTATAGTTGAATGGAAATCCGACAAATTTGTTAATTCTCCCATTGTTGAATCAATAATGATTGGTACACAAACGCAACAAGGCATTTCCTTTACCTCTCGTGGTCGAGTAATTAATAAATCTAAGTAATATGTCGTGTCGATCGACCGGCATTAAGTGCGACTGACAAATTCCGCCGCGTTCTATACCGGTTGTTCGACAAAAGAACGATACCCACACAGTTGGCTCATATTTTGAGTTATTAAAAGAATACGATTTTCTGAGTTGAGGTTCTTCTCATGGGTGTAGCCGCAGATATAGTAATTATTGTTGTTGCTGCCTTGATTGGTGCGCTCATTGCGCAAAAAATCAAGCAACCGTTGATCTTAGGGTACATATTTGCCGGGATCGTCGTAGGACCATACACTGGCGGGGTTACGATTGGCGATATTCATGAAATCGAACTCCTGGCGGAAATCGGAGTGGCCCTTCTTCTCTTTGCGTTAGGGTTGGAATTTTCTATCAGCGAATTAAAACCCGTGCGAAAGATTGCCCTGTTTGGCACTCCTGTGCAAATTCTTCTTACCATCGGTATTGGCTTTTACCTTGGTAAATATTTTGGTTGGTCCTCCGCGAGTGCGTTATGGTTTGGAGCCTTAATATCTCTTTCCAGCACCATGGTGACACTGAAGACCCTTATGAGCAGGGGGCTTGTGGGGACACTTTCCAGTCGGGTAATGATTGGCATGCTCATTGTCCAGGATCTTGCTGTCATCCCGATGATGATTATCCTCCCTCAACTGAGCAACCCCAAAGCAGGCTTGCCCCTCTTAGCCATTGCTGTTATCAAATCTGTAATTTTCCTCGTGTTAATGCTTTATTTCGGCAGAAAGTTGCTCCCGTGGCTGCTTGCGCATGTGGCCCGGTGGAACTCCAGGGAGCTTTTTCTTTTATCCATAACCGCAATAGGTCTTGGTATTGGGTACGCCACATATCTATTCGGGCTTTCATTTGCTTTCGGGGCTTTTGTTGCCGGCATGGTTCTCAGTGAGTCTGATTATGG
>JAHJRK010000274.1 GCA_018830925.1 Pseudomonadota bacterium | reverse complement strand
CACTATTTTACCGCCATCCGGTGTGTTACCGACCGCGTTTCTTACCAGCCCAACAACTATCTTGGAAAGAACTTCCCCCGGGATCAAAACGGCAGGCACCGGCTCGGTCCTGACTTCAACAAGGCACCTGCGGTGCTCAAACCGCACGCGAAGGGACCGGATTGTGTTTTCAACAAAGTCATGCAGAAGTATCTCCTCGGATACCGAATCGCGCGGACCGAAAAGCTCTTCAATACGATTCCGGATACTTAGAACCACATCCTCGTTTCCGGATGCAAGGGAAGCAAGAGCTTCAATCTCATCCGCGCAGGCGTCAAGAAGGGTCAAAAGCATGTGGTAGGTCGAATAATCTTTTTCCCGGAGAATATCCTCAATTTCATACTGCATCTCTAAAATGCGCTTAAGGCTTCTCTGAGCCCTTTCCATGATCGACTTCCAGTTCTTCTTGTCCATGCTGTCAATTCCGGAAAGCCTTCTTGCAAGCAGGGAAAGGGAGGCTGAAAGAACGGAAACGGGCGTTTTGAGCTCATGAGAGAGATGGTGAATTACCCTGTCCTTGGCTCTGTTTAAGCTTTTGACCTCTTCGTATGAGCGCTTGAGTTCTTCGTTTATCCGCGCATTCTCGATCGGAGAAGCTACGGTGCTTGCAATAGCGCTTAAGAGTTCCAGATCGTCTTCATCAAACTCACCTTCTTTTTTGTTCACTGAGCAAAGGACTCCGATAATTCTGTCAGGCGTGCGTATCGGAACGTCAAGCATGTTCCTGGTCTTATAACCGGACTGTTCATCTACCTGTCCGAAATAATACGGACTCTTGGGATAATCAGGAACAATCAGGGGCTTACCGGTTTTGTAAACATAACCTGCAACACCTTTGTCGGCAGGAAACCTTATCTCCTTTATTCTCTTATCAGTCTCCCCGTCTTCGTAAACTGCTTCACGAAAGAAAAATTCATTTTTCTTCTCATCGAGGAGTATGACAGACGCGCCTGTTAAACCGATTATATCCTTTACTTCTTTGATAATAAATTCAAGCCGCTCGTCAAGAGACTGATATTGGGGAAGGGCTTTTGCAACGCGGTAAAGGGCTTCGTTTCTTCGGGCTATACGCTTTTCCCTGGTAACGTCCCTCAATATTATTACCTGTCCGGCAGGCCTGTCAGCATCTTCGTAATATAGAGCGCCGTTTATTACGACATCTATAGTCTTGCCCTCCTTTGTCAGCCTCCTTGTTTCGAAACCATGAATAACTTTTTCCTTGAAAAGCAGCTTTATTCCCTTTCGGGTCTCTTCCTTAAGATAATCGGGAATAAAAGGAATGTGCTTTCCTTCAAGCTCTTCCATGCTCCAGCCAAACACATTTGTAAATGACTGATTTAGATATGTAATTTTGCTTTTAAGATCAACGACAATAACAGGATCGGGCAAAAATTCAAGAAGGGCCCTGTAGCGTTTATCTGCGCCGTGGTTTGCCTTATTAACCAGGTTATTCGGACATTTTCCGGTAGTTGACGTTTTTTTTCCAGCCATTAAGATCGGTTTTCCGGGACGAGTCTGTAAAATGATTATATTTCGAGCATTCCAAATGCCTTCGCGTCAATGAGCTTTATTCCGTTTTTACGTAAAACTTCAATGGCTTTGTCATTATCGCTGAAACGGAAAATCATGACGGCCCCGCCCGATGAAAAGCCTATGAATGCATACATGTAAACAACATTCACTTTGGCGCTCTTCAAAGGTTTAAGAAGGGCGGCAAGCTGTCCGGGTTTGTCCTCTATCTCGGCGGCAACCACCTCATCAACAATTGCAGGCAGCTGTCTTTCCATTAATATACGCCTTGTTTTGGCAAGATCCGAGACAAGAAGCCGCAGAATTCCGAACTCACCGGTATCAACGAGGTTAAGGGCTCTTAAGTTTATACCAGCGTCCCCAAGTGCCTGGGTAACCTCCAGCAAACGGCCCGGTGAATTTTCTATAAGTACGGCGATCTGTTTTAACTTCATTGAAACCTCCTTTTTGCAGATGAGCTTTTTACGAAGTCATCACATTATAACTGTAATATAACCATAAAGAAGAGACGCAAGTTCTGTCAAGATAAAATGGGCATTGAACTGTTACGAAGCCGTCAATTATTCGTACAGATTAAACCGGACAAGTTTAAACCTTTTCCGTATATTTTCAGAGATCTTTGCGCCGATCCTTGCCATAAAAAGATTCTCGGGACGCATCATCACGTTCGGCTCGTTGGTCGGATATGTCCCGAACCCGAAATGCGAAAAAAGATTTATCAGAATGTTGCGGTATTCAATAACGGTTTTGTCTGTTCCGCTTATATCCCACGTCCATGAATAACCGACCATGTAGATAATGCGGTCTTCTCTCAAGGGGTGATCAAGAAGAAGCCCGAGAAGCTTTTTGGATATTCCTCTTAATCTCCACATGCCGGCAATCTCTGTTACAGAGACTTCCATCATCACCCGGTCCTCGATTTTCGACCATCTTTCATCAGGATGAGGATACCGGAGGATGCTTATTCCTATAATTTTTTTATCCTCCGTATAAGCCAGCGTTACATTCGCATCAGGTTGAACAGCGGCATCAATAAGGCTTTCTTTTTTGGATAAGATCGGATTGTACCGGCCTGATTCCACAAATGTCTCCTTCAGGGAGAGGAGTCCTATTTCATCAGGGCTGCAGAATGATCTTATTGTTATGCTGCCTTCGCCAAATAACAAAGTTTGAATTTTTTGATCCGGAT
>JAHJRK010000273.1 GCA_018830925.1 Pseudomonadota bacterium | reverse complement strand
GGGGAGATGTAGCCGGAGTTGTCATAAAGGAGAATGAAACGGGTGAAACAAAACAGGTTTTAACCCGCGCGGTAATAAATGCGACAGGCTCATGGGCGGAAAAGCTCCATCCCTCCCCCGACCAGAGTCTTCATCTGCGTCCTTTAAGGGGAAGTCATCTTGTCTTCCCGGGATGGGCATTTCCTTTTCCCGAGGCCGTTACTTTTTTTCACCCTGCCGACAGAAGGCCCATATTTATTATTCCTTGGGAGGGGGCCGTAATATACGGCACTACGGATGTTGACCATAAAAACGACCTCTCTTTGGAGCCGGTTATCAGTGAAGGAGAGATTTCATACCTGATGGACGGCCTGAACTCATTTTTCCCTTCTCTTGAAGTATCATTAAAAGATGCAATTTCATCTTATGCCGGAATAAGGCCTGTTTTAAGCAGAAAACACCTCGCGCCCTCAAAGGAGTCCCGTGAGCATGTTGTGTGGATAGACAGAGGTCTTGTGACGATAACCGGCGGAAAGCTGACCACATTCAGGAAACTCGCGGCGGATGCACTGAAAGCGGCCATGCCGTTTCTTCCTTCTGTTAAGCCGGCAGAAAATGAAGTTATTTTTAGACAATTTCCCGATGTGCTTACGGATAACAGGGTTTCTGCTGCCGTATTGAGGCGGCTTACGGGCCGGTACGGCGATGGCGCAAGAGAGATTATAAATGACTCCTCACCGGAAGACCTGTCAAATATTCCCGGCACCAATACTCTCTGGGCTGAAATACGATATGCGGCAAAACATGAAGCAATAAGGCATCTTGAAGATCTCCTGTTAAGAAGGGTTCGCATAGGCCTGATCACTCCAGAGGGCGGAAAAGAGCATATCGGGCGGATAAAAAAACTGTGCGCTCCTGTTTTGCCGTGGGATGAAGGAAAATGGGATACTGAGATAAACATGTATCTTGAAAAGTGGCGCCAGGCTCACTCTGTAGCGTGATAATAGGCTCTGGTGTACAATGGCGTAAGCATGCATAGAGACCTTTGCATAACATCCCCTTTTGGCCGATTACTACGTCAGGCTCAAATTTCAATCCTCGAAATACTCAATGTATTCCTGTGGTTGAACTTATCGCCTTCCTTGTACTTGTCCAAAATTGAATGTTCTTCAAAGGTCTCACATAATACCGATGATTGGAAACGGCTGCCGCCATATCTGGCAAGCTCTGGAAAACATTTGGAAAGAAAGTGCTTCTGTGGTCTGGCTAAGCTAATCATTTGATATTTAAAACATAACGTTCCAAAAGCAGTTGTTTTATGGCCTTATTTCACAATTTTTACTCCAAAATGAGCTTTATAAGAAATATCCTATACCATCAATTAATTGAACCGCAATAGCGAGCACATTACCCGTAGCTTGCTGCGGGGAACTTCAATATTGCTCTTTTCCCCCATCTTATTTCAGAAAATGAAACTGTTGTTTCATGCGGATAATTCCGAAAGCCATCTGCCTGCTGAAAGAACCGAAACACCGTTGATATTCTGCTCCTGCCTGAGGTTGTGCACCAGCTGATATGCCGAAGCTCCGTCAATCTTTCCGGCAAAATAGTGCAGTGCGCGTGTTGGTTTTGCGTCGGAAAGCCTTACTTCTATAAGATGGGATAATCTGTCATTGCTTGCCAGTGCGAAATCGATTTCCTTTCCATCCTTTGTCTTTAGATATCTTAGTGAAATATTTTCACCCCTGGTGTCATTCAGGTACTGGACATGCTTTAAAAGACAAACGGCGCAGGTATTTTCCAGTTTAATTCCATCATCCCCCATCACATAGCCGCTGTCGTAGAAGTAAACCTTCGGCTCTTTCAGAAGAGACCTGGCAATATTTGAATGGAAGGGCCGGACCAGAAAAATTATGCACAGATTTTCAAGAATATCGACGTATTTGCGGGCTGTATTCGGCGCTATCTGCAAATCGCCGGCGATCGAGGTATAAGATAACGGAGACCCCACCCTTCCGCGAAGCAATTCAAGAAGATTCTTAATCGTTCTGATCTCCTGTATGCGGCTGAATTCCAGAATATCCTCCCGGACCAGATCCGTGTAGTACTGATTGCGCCACCTTGAAGCATCTTCCTCCGAACCCGATAAAAAAGGCTCAGGAAATCCGCCGAATCTGTTGAGCGCCGATACTGCGTCATAAAAAGGAATTATTCCTTCGAGCTCCTTAACCGATAGAGGATTAAGTCTGTAATGAAAATAGCGTCCCGCCAGCGATTCCCCTGTCTGGCGGAATGTGTCGAGTCTGGAACTTCCTGTAACGAGGATGGCCTGGCCTGAAGGACGGGTGTCAAAAACGCCCTTGATGAACATTTTCCATCCTTTCATTTTGTGTATTTCATCAAGAGTAAGCATATCTGCGTTCATAGCCCATGAGTGAGACCTGATAATTCCGGCATCGCCAAAATGGTCGTAATTCAGATAAACGGAATTTCTGTATTCCCGCATGAGCTCCTTTGCAAGCCAGGTTTTCCCGATCTGTCTCGGTCCGGTAACAATAACCATCTTTTTGGACAGGTCTTTTTTGATATGCTCGAATAAATATCGTTTCATGAGCGGCAATTAATCAGTATTTTGCATAAAAGTCAAGACTATTATGCAATATTAAGAATAATAGTCGCAATATCCGGGGGGTCGGAGGTTATTTCCGGAACCCCGGGAGCAATATATGGCACATCCTTTGGTGGTCTTTTCCGGAGCCTGAATTTCAATGATTATTTGAACCGAAACAGCGAGCGCATTCCTCGCTGCTTGCAGCGGGGTTAGCGAGCGAATCAAAAACAGATAAAAAGTCCTTCCGGTCGAAGATTCCCCGTAGCTTGCTGCGGGGAGCGTCAATTGTATTGTCGATGGATTAGATATTGACTATGCCGGAATCGATAAATTTTCTCACTTTCATTCTTAATCCTTTGTCCTGAAGCGTCATCAGGGTTGATGTGCCGTGAGCTATCAACACGCCGTCTGTATCTAAAACGGTGAATTCACCAGAAGGGTTCGCATAGGCCTGATCACTCCAGAGGGCGGAAAAGAGCATATCGGGCGGATAAAAAACTGTGCGCTCCAGTTTTGCCGTGGGATGAAAAAAAATGGGATGAGGAGATAAATATGTATCTTGAAAAGTGGCGCCAGGCACACTCTATAGCCTGAACAAAACGCCCCCTGGTTTGCGAACACTGGAATTGACCTGCGGGCGCGCGCCCAGAGTCTGCCATGCGCGCGACCGTCAGGTCCAACACCTCATAGCAATCAGATTATAAACAACAAATATAAAGAGTGTACCCGATATTACTCCTGAGGATAGAATCAAAAGATCATCTTGCTGATTTTTTCCAGGGCTGAGGCGTCTGTTTCGTCGAACTGGTCTGTCTTGTCGGAGTCAACATCGAGCACAGCCACTATTTCCCCCTTCCGGTTACGAACCGGAACCACAATTTCTGAAGCGGAACGTGGATCACAGGCGATGTGGCCCGGGAACTGGCGCACATCGGCTACAATGACCGTTTTGCCGCCGCTGATTCCGGCCCAGCAGACACCGCTCCCTTTTTTCAAAACCTGACAGGCGAGACTGCCCTGATACGGCCCCACCGTCAGTTCACCATCCAGAAGCCGGTAAAAACCGCACCAGAAGTAATGATCAAACCTGTGATAGAGCACTGCGGCAGCAGTAGCCATATGAGCGACAGGGTCGCTGGTTTTCAAAAAAAGCTCTTGAAGCTGCATGTTGACCTGTTCATACAGTTGTTTTTTCTGTTCCGTCTCCATGCCGTGAGTTTGTCTTAAATTCTTCATAAATTCCACCAGTCAATCAAAATTTAACGAATCAGTATTGGGAAATTATACAAAAAGGAAGATCGATTTTATTTTTTGACAACTGATGGCCATATAGGTGTTCGGCTTTTTTCGTTTAGGTATCGTTTGCAAGCACCACAATATAACCCGCAAAATGCAACCATTTGCGGATTTGGCAGAATCTCTTTCATTTTTTCTCCTATAGCCGAACGCTAAAGTGAGCGGCAGGCCAAGGAGGTTGCCCGGATCGGCCCCGCGTTTTTTCCTGTCCGATCCACTGTTTGGTTGGCTGGTTTTATTTTTTAGAGAAATATTTCACACCAGGTTTGTTTTTGAAGTCTGAGTCCTGCGTCCAGATGGTAGCATCTAATGCCTGCGCTGTTGCGAAAATAATACTGTCAGCCATTGGTAGCTTATGCTGCAAACTCAGTTTTGAGGCAGAGATTGCAAGATTGACTGTCATGTCGACGACCGTACCTTTCAGCATAGCCGCGACTGCTTGAAGTGCTTCATTCTCACCAGATTCCCGAAGAACAACCTTGAAGACTTCATAGATGGTTATCACTGGAACAATAAGCGAAGCAATATCTTTCAAAGGACGCTGAAAGTGCTCTGCGTTCGGTCCGTCTGCGAAATATTCGAGCCAGCCGGAAGAATCTATGATATTCATAGTCTATCTTCCTCTCTTTCGAATTCAGTATTTATACCTTTAAGGAACCCGCGCAGTTCTGAGATATCTCGTTCAGGGATAAGTTCGACTCGTCCTTCATATTCAATAACTTGCATTTTTTGTCCTGGGCGAAGACGTAAAGATTCCCTTACTGTTCTGGGGATAACGACCTGAAATTTTGGTGAGACAGTGACTGTTTGCATCATAGAACCCCCATCGATAATATTTGGTATTACAATGGCACGATCGATAGTGTTTAGTCAATTCATTTTTGGCCAACGCAGAGGTCACCGGGAGCCGGCTTTTTCGGCGATCCGGTGCACCACTTGGTTATGCCAATTTATGTTGCTATGAATGTTCGTTCCCCGTTTATAACATTGGACGGATATTGCGGCCAGTGTGCCGAACCTGATGGGGACACAATCTGAATGATACCCGCAATGTAGTTTGCGCAAAGTCCCGCATACCCTCCGCTCGATGGGTTTAGGGTTGCTTCCTTCATGAGCTTCTCGGCAAAGTACTTAGCGTCGTTAAATCTTACTCGACTGCTCCAATAGTAAAAACCAGCACCGAACGCAGTAATCACCGCGCCAATCTTCCAAGAAAAGAAAAAACCAATGATGGCAACAATGAACGTAATAATCCCTGCTCCTCTCCAAGTTTTGTAGCGTTTGTATTCAGGGAAATTCCGACTAAACCGCAAGGCATCCACATGGACAGCCAGGGAACGAGCAGAAATCAGTGTGGCAAATGAGGTCCAATTGCTCCAAAAGTCTTCTGCAGCTTTTATGGCTGGACCGGTTAGTTGCTGACCAAATATGGTTTTTATATTCGCCTTAAATTCGTCTAACGATAGAGATAACCCGCGCCGCCACAGATAAGCGGGAAACCACAGCCCGATCCCGGCGTCGGGTTGATTGATTGGTTATATGGTCTTATTTCTGTCAAAATTTAATGCTTTTAACTTCTTTGCATTAGATTTGTGTTTTTCTAGCTTTTCTATTAGTTCATTCACATTTTGTGGGGCGTCTCTAAATCTATTTCCAATTGTTTCGTGTTCAAATTTGATATCGAAAATCCATTTATATAAACCAATTAATACACAAGCGCCAACTATAATACCTATAGAAGGCGTGGTTATTGATCCGACGATTCCACCGATAATAGAACCGCCAATTGAACCAAGAAAAATTCCGAAGGGGATTGCTTTAATAAACGAAATTGATAGAGCCTTTTGTCGTTGTTCATTTTGTTGAATATCATATTGATAACTTTTGCTCTTTGATTCTTCCACAACTATAATTTCGTTGCAACGGCGTTTTGTATCGTTTACGAATTTGGAGATGTCTTCTCCAATATCGGTGAGTTGCAAATTTGCATTCCGAACATCAAGTATTGATTCCCTGTCAATTAATTTCTTGATTTTTGATAATTCATTGCTTAGATTAAGGTTTTTGAATTTTGATGATAATTCATTGCTATCAACTATGTTGTCAACCTCGGAAGACAATTGGCAAATAAATGATAATTGTTTATTCAGCTCCTCCCATCTTTTGTATGCTTTATCATTCTCATTTTGTTGAAAATTTAGGAATAGACTTTTAACCTGATCCCTAATCCCATCAAATTCTTGACAAGAATCTGCCTTTAGGCAGTAAGTCTGATCAAGTTCTATTGCTTGTTGAAGGGACGACAATGCTGGCTCTAACTTGCCTTGAAGTGCATTATATTGGGCATTTTGAAATATAGCTTCAGCGTATTTGGGGCATAACTTAATTGCTTCATCAGTACATTTTCCTGCTTCCTCCAATTGACCCATATCTCGCTTTATCAATGCCTTATATAACAAGGCATAACTGGTATAATATTTTGACTCTGGTGCCGCATACTTTATTGCTTTTTCAAAATATTCAAGTGCCTTGTTTTTGTCAATTTTTTGAAATAAATATATCATTCCTAAACTAATATGGATTGCGAAATCATATCTATTAAGTTTTTCCGATTCAAGAAACTCATCTTCAGAATCATCAATCCAACCATTTGAATATGCATTTTCCGCTCTTTTTCGTCGCTCCCTTGCTTGCGTATCGAGGGGCGTCATGAGAACTTCTAATATGCTTTTTAAGACCTCTCTGTTTTGTTCTATCTGCCATACGACTTCTGAAATCCCCCACTCAAAAGTTGCTTGAAGCCCTTCGATGCCTTGTCCTACTCGATCAATACCAAGGGATAGCCCGCCTATGCCTTCAGCAATTCTCTCTTGGCTGGCAATAATTGCACTTGCGGTGGCTAACTGAGCACGGGTTTGGTTATTAATGGCGTCATGCAAAATTGACGTTTGTGATTTGACATCCTTTCCAAGTTGAATATTATGCAAATATTCATTCTTTCTTTCCCAAGGAGCCAGTTCATTAAGATAGAGTTTCATTTTACCCCCATCATCCCCTTACAACCTATTTGCAATTATTTATACAACCATATAACGTAGAGATCAGCCGGAGCGTAGCGATCGGCTGTATTGCCTTTGTTGGACCCTCAGTGAAAATCATTAATCAAAGTAAATATTGATGAAACTGCGCCTTTCGCAGTTGCTTTTGAAAGGGCATGCCTTGAAGAAGCCTCTTTTTCGAGATGTACGAAATTTCTAAATTGACGGACTGCATCTGTTAGACGCTGAACCGCAGATTTCAGCAATCCATTGGTAACGTTCAAAAGGTGGGTCAAAAATTAAATTGAAAAAATCACGGTCTCTCTTTAGGGTATGTTTTGCGAAACAAAAACCTTTAAGGAAAGACCGTGATGAAAAGACGCATCAGTATAACATGTGATTTTGATCTGGCAATAGGAAAAGTGAATCTGAACGAGATCGTGTATAAATTAAAAGAGCTTAAGGATTCTCTGGTACTTCTGATATTGAAACAGATTCTCATGTCATATGATGATTTGATAATGGATCGGTTGACTCAGACTCAGATTTATCCCAGTAAGATGAGGAAGGGACTGGGCCGCCATGTACGTAAGGATGATGCCGAGGAGCGTTTTTGCCGTGGTCGTAAAGTTTACCGGAGGGGACACCGCAACAGGAAGATCAAGACAGTTTTTGGTTGTCTCGACATGGAAGTGAGGAGGGCAGAATGTCTCACCTGTGGCGCCCGTTATTCTCCGTTGTTGAATGCCCTGCAGGTAACCCCCTATAGTCGAAAAGAAACAAATGTTGAACACGAGGTTACTGAGGCGGTGATTGATACCAACTATCGTCGTCTGATTGAAGGGAGATCCATAGACATTTCATTGGGCGGCATTCATAATATTGTTGTTGGCAGTGATATTGACAAGACATTTCAGGATCGTATTCCTGCAGAAGATTTATCCGGGATCATGGCAGACGGCACCGGGGTAAAGCAGCACAAAGGGTCTAAGGGCGAGCTAAGGACTATCATTGGGATTTCGCAGCAGGGTAGAGTTGTTCCCCTCGGTTCTTTTGTCAACACCTCCTGGTCGGAAATAGATAATGCTATCAGGGCACGGATAAAAGAAACGGCAGATCATTCGATTCCCTTTGTCTATGATGGGGAGCCGGGTTTGGACGATTTTCTTTCAGGCGTGGCTGAGGCGCAACGCTGTACCTGGCACGCTCCCCGGGGATTGTATTATGCCCTCTGGGAAGATGGATTAAAGAAAAAAGAAAGCCAACCACCAATCGATAAGGTAAAACAGTTGGTCGGCATCGAGTTGCCGGCCGGGGATTTTGAGATTCTCAAGGAGGAGGACAAAGAACCCGTAAGGACTCGATACGAGACGAGCAAAAAAGAAGTCCGGGAATTGATCAGCACCTTTTATGAAAAAGGATACCAAAAAGGGGCCTCTTACTTGGAAAGCTTGTCAAAGCGGCTGTTTACAAACATTGAACTTTGGTTGTCCACAGGAATCATTGCCCCAAAAACAACATCTCTTCTTGAACGTGTATTCCGAGAGATCGGTCGTCGTCTAAAAAGAATTGCCTGGGGATGGTCCGATGCAGCAGTGACAAATCTGTCGAAAATGATCCTGATTAAACAATACGCAAAAGATAAATGGGAACAATACTGGAAAGAGAAACTGGGTATCAAAGGTTATTTCAACATTAATATTCAAACCGTCGGAATCAACCTTTGCCCCACCTTTTGAACGTTACCAACTAATTGGGAGAAGAACCTATTTTTTTAATCTCATCTTCCAGAAGAATTTTGCAATAT
>JAHJRK010000272.1 GCA_018830925.1 Pseudomonadota bacterium | reverse complement strand
GCTTTTGCGGAAAAGGGGCAATTGATTGTAAAACTGGGCTCCGAGGAGGTGGATCTCAGGATCAGAGGAGCAAGAGCCCAGAGAGAAAAGATCAAGGAGAACCTTCTTTTTGCGGAAAAAGAGCTCGTGCGTTTTACGAAGCTTAAAGAATCAAACAGCATAGCTTCGAACAGATACGACGAGATTCTTTATAATTGCAACGCGCTTGCCCAGGAGCTTAAACGGAGCGAAGCGGAGATCGAACGCCTTTTGTATGAGCTTAAGCATAAACAGGTTTTCGCGCCGATTTCAGGTTTTGTAGCAAAGGAGCATACAGAGGTTGGCGAATGGGTTAATGCCGGAGGGCCGGTAGTTACACTCGTTGATCTCGGCAGGATAAAAATTAATGTTGATGTGCCTGAAAGATACGCGGTTCAGCTTTCATCCAAAAGCGATGTGAAGGTTTCCATAAAAAGCCTTTCCGGAAGGCAGTTTGCCGGGAAAGTGCAGTCTGTTCTTCCAAGCGGCAATACCGGTTCGAGAACCTATCCGGTCAGGATATTCGTCCCTAATCCAGGTTTGAAGATAAAAAGCGGGATGGAAGCGACCGTGCTTTTTTCCCTTGATGGTGGTAAAAATGCGCTTCTTGTGCAAAAAGATGCCGTAGTTCCGGCCGGTGACAACAAGATTGTTTTTAAGGTAATAGACGGAAAAGCGCTCCCTGTTATGGTAAAAATTATAGGATATTATGACGGAAATGCGGCTGTTGAAGGAGACCTGAAGCCGGGGGATAAAGTAGTAATCAGGGGGAATGAGCGGTTAAGACCCGGGCAGCCGGTTATGGTGACTGAATGAAATTGATCGATACTTCAATAAAAAAACCCGTGACTGTTACGGTAGGAGTCATACTGGTTGTATTATTCGGATTGATTTCACTTTTCAGGATACCAATCCAGCTCACTCCCAATGTGGACCTTCCGGAAATTTCCGTGGAGACAAGATGGCGCGGGGCGAGCCCCCTTGAGATAGAAAGAGAGGTAATCGACGCCCAGGAGGAGGAGCTGAAAAACCTTGAAGGCCTCGTTGATCTTAAAAGTGAAAGCCAGGACGGGATAGGATATATCAATCTCAAGTTCGAGATAGGCACCGAAACGGATGCAGCACTTTTAAGAGTATCGAACAAACTCGACCAGGTGAAAAAATATCCTGCCGATGTTGAAAAACCGCTTATCAAATCAGGCGGGAGGCACGAAAAAGCGATTGCATGGATGGTGGTAAGTTCTCTTGAAGGGTACAAGGGCGTGCTCTCCCAGGAATACGATTATTTTGACAAGCATGTGAAGCCCCGACTTGAAAGGATACCGGGAGTCGCTTCGGTCAACATTTATGGCGGGCAGGAGAGGGAGCTTCAGGTTATTATCGATCAGGAAGCCCTTGCTTCAAGGAATGTGACGGTTCCGGAGCTTGTTCGCGCTCTTGATATTGAAAACAGGAACATCAGCGCCGGGGATTTCGACGAGGGGAAAAGGCGCTACATAGTAAGGACTGTCGGAGAATTCGGGAACGAAGAGGATGTCAGAAATGTTATTGTAAAGAGGATAAACGGAGCTCCTGTTACCGTCAGAGATGTTGCGGAAGTATCTCTTGGGCATACGGAAAAACAGGTCGTTGTGAGACATGAAGGCACAACCACCATTGTCATGAATGCCGTAAGAGAGCCGGGAACAAATGTTCTTGTTGTTATGAACAGAATCAAAGATGCTCTGGTGGAACTGAACAGCGGCATATTAAAAGACAGAAAACTGAAAGTGGAACAGGTATACGATGAAACAAATTATATTTACAGCGCAATAAGGCTGGTTAAGAACAATATTTATATCGGAGGCAGCCTTGCCGTCATCATTCTTATTCTGTTTCTGAGAAACTTTGCCAGCATCTTTATCGTTGCTGTTGCGATACCGATCAGCGCCATAGGAACATTTATCATCATGACGCTCATGGGTCGCAATATAAATGTTGTCAGTCTTGCCGGCATAAGCTTTGCCGTAGGTATGCTGGTTGATAACGCGATAGTGGTTTTTGAGAATATATTCAGGCATAAGGAGATGGGTAAGGGACGCGTTCAGGCGGCCTACGACGGAACTGTGGAGGTATGGGGCGCGGTTCTCGCCAGCACACTCACAACCGTTGCCGTTTTTCTGCCGATTGTTTTTGTGGAGGAGGAGGCAGGCCAGCTATTCCGTGATATCGCTATTGCGATAAGTGGCGCAGTCTCATTAAGTCTGATTGTTTCAATTACCGTTATTCCTTCACTTTCCGCCTTGATTCTCGGAGATGTTAAATCCGGTAATCATTTGAATGAAAAAATGCGCCTGTCCGCTCTTGCGGGTCTTGCTGGCAAAATCATTGATGCTTTTACCGGGTTTGTCCGACGCGTATGCGGAAGCATAGCAGCTAAAATAATTGTTGTTGCTGTGATGGTTTTTGTATCCGTGGGAATATCATTTATCCTTCTTCCAAAGACCGAATATCTTCCCGAAGGAAACCAGGAGATGCTTTTCGGGATTCTTCTCCCTCCGCCCGGATACAATTTAGGGGAGCTTGAGAGTATAGCCAAAACAGTTGAAAAGGATATCCTGCCTCTTATCGAGCATGATAAAAAGAGCGAAACAGCGGAAAAACTCAATCTTCCCCCGGTAAAGAGTTTTTTTTATGTGGCATGGGGACAGCAAGTTTTCATGGGAGTTATTTCCAAAGTCCAGGTAAGGACAAGAGAGCTGCTTCCCTATGTATATGGCGTGCTCAGGAAAATTCCCGGAATGATCGCAATTGTCCAGCAGCCAAGCATTTTTTCAAGGGATATCGGAACAGGACGCTCGATCGAAGTCGAAATAAAGGGCCCTGACCTGGGCCAACTCATAAAAACGGGAAGGCAGATCTTTGGTGCAACCGCACAGATGATTCCCGGAGCCCAGATACGACCGATTCCGGGTCTTGATCTTGGAAATCCGGAGATCCAGGTGGTTCCGAACCGTGACCGCATGACCCGCCTCGGCATAACGACAGCGGATCTCGGATTGACTGTTGGTTCCATGGTTGACGGAGTAGTTGCGAGCAATTACCGGCTTTACGGGGATGAGATCGATCTTGTAGTCAAAAACCGGCCGGATATGATCGGACGGATCCAGGATATGGAGAGTCTGCCTCTTTTATCGCCGTCAGGGGGGAAGGTGACTGTAGGTTCTGTTGCCGCTGTAAGTCTCGAAGAGGGGCCGACACAGATCAACCATATAGATTCGGAGAGGGCTGTCACCATTCAGATTATCCCTCCGCAGGATATGCCTCTTGAGGCCGCAATGGAGATTGTCAGGGATAAGATCGTCGGACCGATTAAAGCCTCGGGACAGCTTTCAAGCCTTTACACAATTAAGCTCGGAGGAACGGCGGATAACCTGACCCGTACCAGGAAAGCGCTTTTCTGGAACTTTATTCTGGCTGTTGTTATATGTTACCTGCTTATGGCAGCCCTGTTTGAAAATTTTTTCTATCCGTTTATTATCATGTTCACTGTGCCGCTTGCAGCAGTCGGAGGGTTCATAGCTCTCTTTCTGGTCAACACCTTTATTATTGCACAGCCGCTTGATATAATAACGATGCTCGGCTTCGTCATACTTGTAGGGGTAGTGGTGAACAATGCCATTTTAATTGTTCACCAGTCTTTAAACAACATGAGGGATTCGGGAATGGCGGCGACCGATGCGATAGTCGAATCGGTCAGAACGCGTATTCGTCCTATATACATGAGCAGCATGACGACAATATTCGGATTACTCCCGCTTATTTTTGCCCCGGGAGCAGGCTCCGAATTTTACAGAGGGCTTGGGAGCGTATTTGCCGGAGGCCTTCTTGTTTCAACTGTTTTTACGATATTTCTGATACCTGCGCTTTTGAGCCTGACCTTTGATGTTGCGGAATTTCTTAAAAGTAAAAGGGTTCGAGGGTTCAAGGAGTCAAGGGTTCAAGAAAAAGATCGTTAATCGTGGACAGTGGATCGTGAATCGAATAACAAACTACGATCAACGAATGACGAATCACGAACAAATATCTGTGAACGGCGAACTTCGAAGAACGATGTGCAAATAATAAATATTAAACCATAAACCATAAACCAGAGACCATAAACCGGAGACCATAAACCATAAACCATAAACCGGAAACCATAAAGCCGCCCCAGATACTTGCCCCTGCAGGAAACAAAGCCTCGTTTCTTTCGGCAATAGCAGCCGGCACGGATGCAGTCTATTGCGGCCTTAAGGTTTATTCCGCCCGCATGGAGGCAAAAAACTTTACGGTTGAAGAACTTGCGCCTCTTGTCCAACTTGCCCATGAAAAGGGAGTCGGGGTTTTTGTCGCCATAAATTCACTTTTAAAGCAGGAAGACCTCTCTTTAGCCGGAAATCTTGTAGAGCAGCTCGAAAGGCTTGTTAAACCGGACGGCCTCATTATCCAGGACCTTGCTCTTATCGATCTTGTGAAACAAACCGGTTTTTCGGGTGAACTCCACCTCTCAACACTTGCCAATGTATCATTTCCTTCAGCATTGAAACTGGTAAAGGAGAAGCTTGGCGTAAACAGGGTTGTTATACCAAGAGAGCTTTCAATTGATGAAATAAAAGCGCTTGCGGCCGCGTGCCCGGAAAACCTTTCTCTGGAAGTTTTTGTT